>DATAIA010000645.1:0-3782 GCA_036262895.1 Xanthobacteraceae bacterium | reverse complement strand
ATCCTCCGAGCGCGTTGCCATAGCTCTATGTCACGCCGGTCGACGAGCATCTTAGCGAGCCGTTTGGCTTCTGCGTCGTCTTCGCACATGATCTCGACGCAGTTCTCAACGTGACCGTCTAATCCTATGATGAAAGCGCGGTAGCCCTGCATGTTTCTGCCTCCCCAGCCAGCCCCTCAGCCTAGCGTGATGAGTCAACGGACCAAGAGATTAGAGGTGAGTCGGAGATACCTGTCCACGCTTTCCAGACTCCGCCAAAGCTGACTGCGGCGCCTTACAAATGCGTGTATCCGGCCGAAGAGCGCTGACAGTTTGACTAAAATTTCTGGCCCGCCGCACCCGCCGCGACGTCAGTCCAGATTTTTACGCTTTAACTTCATTTGCGCGTCAAATTTGATGTCGTATTTTTTTCCATCCGCACAAACGGCATCATCGACCTCAAACTGCTGATCGTCTTCATCGAACTCTAATTTTCCGCCCGAACAGCCCTCGGCTTGCACCGCGGCGACCAGTTTCACGCGCTCTTCTTCGGTCACCTGACGGTCAGCGAAGGCCGGCAATGCCGACAGGGTGACGATCCCAATTGCAACGACAAAACGCATGACTTCCTCCGCCTGTTGAGACTCCGAAGACCGGGATTCAAGTGAAGCCATCCGGATTCGTTCCGATGACTGAGCTGAGCGCCGCGCGAGAGATCGCGCCGTACCAGTGGATGCATTCAGATGAGGAACGTTAGTTGACGTTCTGGGCCGGTCAATTTAACGGCTTTGCTTGGCTCCATATGTCTTCTTAAAATGCTGTTTTGATTGCCCAATTTCCTTACTAAAGGGCTGAAGAGAGGCGGGCGATCGTTTGGCCAGCAGAGAAACCAGGCCGTTCCATCTAGCATCAGCAGTCGATCATGAAGAAGCTTTGCGGAGCAAGTCGCACCTCAAGAGATCGGGTTTTGCGCTGCGCTTTCCAGGCTCTGTAGGCTGGTTCGAGATCCGCATCTGTTCTCTTATCTCCAGATAACAACCGCAGAGATATTCCCTCGCGGACTGATAGAGCAAAATCGTTGATGACTACTTGGGACATGTAAGGGTCAGCAATCAGCACATCTTTTGCAGCTTCGCCGAGCACGCGTGCGATAGCGAGGAGCGCATCATGCGGCGAGCTCACGGGTAAGGCCCCCTTGGAAGCGGACCGGGTCAGTCGCTCGGCTATTCTGAGTGCCATGTAAAGAACTGTTGTTAATTTTTCCGCCTTCGTGGTCGGCGATCACATCTGCGTTCCCGCACGATAATCGAAGGCCGTCTTGAAATCTAGCGCGAACGAAATCTGTCCCATTTCTGGTAAAAGTGCATACACGCGGCCGAACCAGACCTGGACATCCGTAGGGAGCGAGGAAGCGGAGAGGTCTGGGGCCGTCGAAATCAGTCCGCCTAACTCAGAGTACCACTGACCGCTTCGCTCTTTCGAAATGAGAAGCGACATTACAACCTCGCCCCACGGACCGGCGGCCGATTTTCAAGTTGTTGCCCTAAATGTTGCCCCAGGCGAAGCGAGAAGCTCTAAGCAGAGGCGGCGCTTCGCAAGACGTTGAACTACTCATGTTTGACTCCCCGGGCTGGATTCGAACCAGCGACCATCCGATTAAGAATCGAATGGTCGTTGAAGCGGCGCAGATTGCGACGCATGACCGCGGATTATTCGATGACGGTAGAAGGGCTAGGCGAACTAGTTCGAATGCTCCAAGCGCACACGCCGCTGGTGGAGCTATCGAACATGGAAGCGCGGGCGGTATTCGAGCTGATGCAGCAGCGCGGATACAGATCACGGCGCCGGCCAACCGATGAGCAAGCCGCTCCAGATCATCATGCCTGAACGTGCCCTAATTAGGACTCGTTGCGGAGGCCGCTGAGCGTTCTGGCTGCAAATTCAGCACTTGGCCGCGGCAGGCGCTGTACGCCGCTCTACGGACTGAGGGACTCGATCCTGTGGGCATTCCTGCCGGTGAGCATGATACGAGGCAAGAGGTCCTTACGTGACGTACTATGTCCCCGGCACGCAGGAAAAGGACCTATCGAAGGCCATCATGTCGCTGTAGCACGCGCATCAAAACACCGCTGCGAATGCCGCCAATGTTGCGGCAAACACGGCCAACATCGCCACGAATACCGCCGATATTTGCAACCAGAGTCGTTGGCCCGCCCTCTGCTTCGGATAACGCGCTGGCCCGGTTTGATGGCGCTACTCCAAAACTCCGAAATCACACTAGCAGTCTGCTAAAAAACCCCTGAAATTGAGAGTTTTCATGTTCTGTTGGGTCGTTGATGGGGCGGCGCGGTGGAGTTGGATGTAATTTTCTAGCGTTGTGTTGAGTGTCCCTGACGGGGCGGCTAGACCATGTCGCTGCGACAGCGTGAGCATGTGTCCGGCTTTATTATATGCCACCCAGACCGCGCCGCTCTGGTCTTCCCAAAATTCGCAGCCGCCTCGAAAGGGCAGGACAGATAGCGAGGAGCAGTTCGCCTGATGATTATGGGCGATACCTTGACGAGCAGCGAGAACACTGGGATAGGCTCGCCCGGTCTCAGAAGATCGAAGGTAATTGACTCGCTCGAAGCCGGCTTTGAAGGACTGGTCCGTGCACAAAAAAGTCGACAGGCGCACATCGCCAGCTTTGCATTAAGAACACACATTCGGCATGGCGAGAGCTAAGCGTACCGCTACGTCTCCCATTTGAGAGAGTCACATCAGTTCTGGGTCATTTTCGACGGTTCTGCGGAGATAGTCGGCCGGCTGATGTCCGTTTGTACCCCGTGAGCGTCCAACAGGGGTCTGCCCAGGGGTGTTGCGTGAGGCCAGACCTCTGTGATTCAAACTCTCAAACTGGGGGCTCGAATCATGCGCTACGAACTCGCCGATTATGAATGGATTGCAATCAAGCCCATGCTGCCAAACAAGCCGCGTGGCATTCCTCGGGTTAACGACCGTCGTGTCCTCAATGGCATCTTCTGGGTCTTACGCTCAGGAGCACCCTGGCGTGATCTCCCGACGGCGTTTGGCCCATACACCACTTGCTACAACCGGTTCGTTAGGTGGCGGCGGGCCGGTGTTTGGGGCCGCATCATAGAAGCGCTCGCCACTGCCCATGATGCCGCTGTCCAGATGATCGACACCTCCATTGTCCGCGTGCATCAGCATGGAGCCTGCATCACAAGGAACCTGCGCCAATCGATGGGAAGGTCCCGAGGCGGCTTGACGAGCAAAATCCATGCGGTGGTCGATGGCAATGGCTTGCCGGTACGGCTGGCGCTGAGCCCGGGTGAGGCCCATGACGTTCGACTCGCCGGAAAACTGCTGTCTCGTCTGAAAGCAGGGTCGATGCTGCTTGCCGACCGTGGCTATGATGCGGACTGGATCAGGGAGCTGGCTATGAAGAAGGGCGCGTGGGCCAACATCCCGCCGAAAAGCAATCGTAGCGATCCGATCTGCTTCAGCCCCTACCTCTATCGTGCTCGCAACCAGGTCGAGCGGTTCTTCAACAGGATCAAACAATGTCGTCGGGTGGCGACGCGCTACGATAGGCTCGCCGCCAACTACCTCGCATTCGTTCAACTCGCATCAATAAGGCTATGGCTGCGCCTTAATGAGTCCGCGTCCTAGTGCTAGAGACTAGCCTGTTATGGTACTTCGCGATTCAATTTATGATCACGTCGTTCTTGACGCCAACATGGGTCGGCGCATTAGCTACTCAACCACTAGATCCGGCTTGAAAATCGATCGAGCGACGTGAT
>DATAIA010000644.1:0-1541 GCA_036262895.1 Xanthobacteraceae bacterium | reverse complement strand
CGCGCGGCGCTGGAAATTGCCGTAGCGAGCAAGGTAACCGCTTCCAACTAGATCTCTCGCGGCCCACGGCTATTGCCCGGGCGGTAACGCTGCGCTAACTGTTTGCGCTATCATAAGTTCGGAAAATGGACCTGCAGCAGCATCCAGGCGAGAAACCGGCACAGGCATGACGCTGAACGAAAATCCACCCGATACATCGTCGGTCGTTTCCGCCGGCGGCAATGCTATCGAGCGTGCGATGCGACAAGCCTCTGCCGCTCATCGCAGTGGCCGGCTGCAGGAAGCCATCCAGTTATACATCCGCCTGCTGCAGCACCTGCCTCACAACGCCGAACTGCACAACAATATCGGGGTGGCGTTGCGCAGCCTGGGCCGCTTCGACGCAGCCATTGCTCATTACCGCCAATCGCTGGCGCTCGAGCCTGATGTCGCGGCGCATCATTCCAATCTCGGCAACGCTTTGCGCGCAGTCGGCCGGTGGGAAGAAGCCTTGCAGCATCACTTTCGCGCCGTTGGCCTGCAGAGCGATTATGTGGAAGGTTTTTACAACCTTGGGCTCACCTTGCGCGACATGGGGCGGCTGGAAGAGGCCATCGGCTGCTTCGACCGGGCAACTCAACTTTCCACCGACAATGTGCGCGCGCAAACGGAAGCAGCCATCGCCCGCCTGATGCGCGGCGATTTGCAGACCGGATTTCGCGACTACGAAATACGCCGCCGCTTGCATGATCACCCGCACCCGGAATTTCGCGAGCCGGCGTGGGAGGGCGGAGACATCGGCGGCCGCCGTCTGCTGCTTTATCCCGAGCAGGGCTTGGCCGATGCGCTGCAGTTCGCGCGCTATGCACCTTTGTTGCGCGAGCGCGGCATCACCGTGATCACCCTGGTGCAGCCTTTGCTGCGCGACATTTTTCGCCAATCGGGCCTATTCGATGAGGTGGTCACGGAAGGTGAGCCGCTGCCGGCTTTCGACTATCACGCTTCCATGCTGTCGCTGCCGGCGTTGTTCGGCACCTCGATCTCGACGGTGCCTGCGGCAATTCCCTATCTGAAAGCGCCCGAGAAACAACGCCTGCGCATCGGCGCACACAGCCGCACGCGGCTGAAAATCGGCATTTTCTGGTCGGCTATGCCTGGGCAGGTGCTCGATCGCCATCGCTCCTGCCCGCTCACCCATTTTCTCGGTCTGGCTGACAATCCCGACGTGCTGGTATTCAGCCTGCAAGGTGGTGCCGCGCAAAAGGAGATCGAAGCGGTGGGCGCCAGCGGGCTGATCCACGACGTGGGCCGCGGCATCTTCGATTTCGCCGAGGCGGCCAGCGTTCTGACGCAACTCGATTTGCTGATCTCGATCGACGCGCCGATTGCCCATCTCGCCGGTGCGATGGGGCTGCCGGCCTGGGTGATGCTACCGCACAGTGCCGATTGGCGCTGGATGATGCAGCGGCCCGACTCCCCCTGGTATCCAACTTTGCGGCTGTTCCGGCAAACCGCGCCGGGCGACTGGGCCGCCGTCATGTCGCAAATACGCACTTCGCTGG
>DATAIA010000643.1:0-6851 GCA_036262895.1 Xanthobacteraceae bacterium | reverse complement strand
AATTTCAGCTCGGCGCCGTCACGCGTGGGCAGCACGCGCGGCGGATCGTTAGCCTCAATTTTCACACGCGCAAACATCGTTTGATCGAAGCTTGTTATCAGCGCGCTGAGCTCGTCGAGCCCCGCATGATCCGCCACGTCACGCGTGAGCTTGATTCCGCATGCGCGTGCGGCGCCAACGAGATCAATGCCTTCGGTCGTATGACTTTCCTGCATCCCGGTTTCACCGTAGTGGCCATTATCGAAGACCACGATGCCGAGGTTCTGAGGCTTTTGCATGCCGATGGTGGCAAGGCTTCCCAAGCCCATCAGCATTTCACCGTCGCCGGTAATAACCAGGACTCTCCGGTCCGGCTGCGCCAAAGCAATGCCAAGCCCGGTCATAGCGGCGCCACCCATGGCGCCCCATAGATAAAAATTGCGGTCGTCATCGCCGACCGAGGCAACGTCGTAAGTGGCTGACCCCAATCCGGTGACGATAACGAGATCGTCGCTGCGGTTTGCAAGAAGACGCTTGATGGCACTGCGCCGCTCGATCATTTCTGGACCCATTGTTTGCGACCGATCAGCTTTTGCGACAGCAGCACTGCCACCGCGAAGTTTCCACTAAACGCAAGATCGACGGCAGCAGCTGCTGTGGGCCCCACTTCATCCGCAGACGTAACGCGATAGACATGCACGTCGCACAGCTTGAGCGTCGGCTCGACAATTGAACCCATCGGCACCTGCCAGGGATTGAACTCGGCCCATTCGCCGCGCATCGTGACAAAGGTTACGAACGGGAAACGGCACGCCGTGATCAGCGAAAGCATGTTGATGCAATTGCCGACACCGCTGCTTTGCATCAACAGCGCGGAACGCTGACCGCCGAGCCAGGCGCCCGCGGCAAGCGCTACGCCCTCTTCTTCGGTTGTGAGCACCACGTCACGGATTGTCGGATCAGCCTTGCATCGCCCGATTAGCTGCGTGTGACCGGCATCAGGCACGTACCCGACCTGGCGGATATTGCCCTCCTTGAAAACATCGAAGAGATCATCCGGCCAACTCAAGCGTTGCTCCGGCGGGGACACAGGCACTGTCAAAAGGAATTCCTTTTCTCACCAGGCGGGACGGTTTTTAGTGTGGTTTTTGGATTTGACGTCCCCATTTGGGCTTGCAGCGAATGGCATAGGAACGTCAAATCCACCACACGAGTAATCTGAGCTTTAATCGCTTGCTCCAAAAAGGCAATCGTGGGGATCATGAAACATCGTTTGGGCGTAGATATCGGGGGCACCTTTACCGACGTTGCCCTCGAAAGTGAGGGGCGTCGCTATACAGCCAAGATCCTGACGACATCGTCCGCGCCGGAGCGTGGCGTGCTGGAAGCCATCGAGGCCGTTCTGAAGGACGCCGCACTAGCGCCTTCCGACCTTTCGATCATCATTCACGGCACAACTCTGGCAACGAATGCACTAATCGAGCGCAAGGGCGCGCATACGGCATTGATTACGACGGAAGGATTCCGCGATACGATCGAAATCCGCCACGAAAATCGGTTTGAGCAATACGACGTTGGGATCGATCTCCCGCCACCGCTGGTCCCACGCCGATGGCGTTTCGGCGTTCGCGAGCGGATCGACGCGCAAGGCCGGGTCCTGCAGGCCCTTGATGAAGACAGCGTCGATCGGGTGATCGCGGAAATCGAGCGGCAGGGAATCAAAGCGGTTGCTGTCGGGCTGCTGCACAGTTTTACCAATCCCGCTCACGAACGGCGGATTGGGGAAAAAGTGAAAGCGCGCCTGCCGGATGTTTCGGTCACGCTTTCCAGCGAAGTCTCACCGGAAATGCGCGAATACGAACGGTTCTCAACCGCCTGCGCCAACGCCTATTTGCAGCCGCTGATGGCGGGTTATCTCGGCAAGCTGCAGCAAGATCTCGCGCACACCGGCATCAATTGTCCGCTCTTTCTGATGTTGTCCGGTGGCGGCCTGACCACAATCGATACTGCGGCACGCTTCCCTGTTCGACTGGTGGAATCAGGACCCGCGGGAGGCGCACTATTCGCCAGTCATATCGCGCGGCAATGCGGCTTTGATCAGGTCATTTCATTCGATATGGGCGGAACAACCGCCAAGATTTGTTTGATCGACGATTATAAACCGCAAACCAGTCGGCTATTCGAAGTGGCCCGCGTCTACCGCTTCAAAAAAGGCAGCGGGTTGCCGCTGCGGATTCCCGTCATCGAAATGGTGGAAATCGGCGCGGGCGGTGGCTCGATTGCCCGCGTCGATAAGCTTAAACGCATCACCATCGGCCCCGACAGCGCCGGTGCGGAACCGGGACCGGCCTGTTACGGCCGCGGCGGAACCAATCCGACGGTGACCGATGCTGATCTCGTGCTCGGCCGCATTGATCCCGCCGCTTTTTCCGGAGGCCGGATGCAGCTTGATGCGCAAGCCTCTCAAACTGCCCTCGACGACGCCATCGGAAAGCGCCTTGATCTGACCTCCGCGCTGGCTGCACTTGGCGTCAGCGAAATGGTTGATGAAAATATGTCGAATGCCGCGCGCGTCCACGCAATCGAAAGCGGCAAGGAAACAGGCGGTCGCGTGCTCATCGCTTTCGGCGGAGCTGCACCACTTCACGCGTCGCGCGTTGCGGAGAAGCTCGGAATGGATCGCGTGCTGATCCCAACAGGTGCCGGCGTCGGCTCCGCGGTCGGTTTCCTGCGCGCGCCTATTGCATACGAAGTGATCCGCAGCCGCTTGCAGCGTCTGTCGGCCTTCAAGGCATCGGATGCGAACGCTCTATTTGCTGATATGCGCGCCGAGGCCGAGGAAATTGTGCGTCGTGGCGCACCGGATGCACACCTGACCGAGGAGCGCTACGCCTACATGCGCTATCGCGGACAGGGACACGAAGTGATGGTGCCGCTGCGCGTTCAGACCTATGTGGACACCGACGCCAAAGATTTGGCTGACGCTTTCGCGGACGCCTATCGCGCGCTCTACAGTCGGATCATTCCTGGTGTCGACATCGAGATTGTCAGTTGGGCGTTGTCGATCCAGGCACCGGCGGATGGATTTATAGCAACACCGCAACAGTCAAGCTCCAATCATCCGGAGCCAAGCGATCGCCGTTCGCTGTTCGATGCAGCAAGCGGAGAGATCCTCGATGTGCCGGTTTATCGTCGCGCCATGCTCAAACCCGGCGCGCAGATTTCCGGCCCCGCAATCATCACAGAAGATGAAACCTCGACCGTCATCAGCACGCGGTTCGACGCCACCATCAACGGCTTCGGCTACATCGAACTACGGGGGCGGTCTTGATGACCCGGAACTGCGGCTCATTGCTCTGCCTTCTGATTGAACTCCCCCACTTCAACCAATAGGCTTCTCACATGGTCGGACGCCCAAACGCCGCAATGTCGCAGATCCACACGCAGATCATGTGGAGCCGGCTGATTGCCGTTGTGGAGGAGCAGGCGCAGACCCTGATCCGCACCGCGTTCAGCACCTCGGTGCGCGAGGCCGGCGATCTCTCCGCCGGCGTGTTTGACGCACGCGGCCGCATGCTGGCGCAAGCGGTGACCGGCACACCCGGCCATGTCAATGCGATGGCCAATGCGGTCCGGCATTTTCTTGATGTCTATCCGCTCGGCGACATGCAACCCGGCGACCATTACATCACCAATGACCCGTGGCTGACCTGCGGCCACCTCCACGATCTCACCGTGGTCACGCCCACGTTCCTTGATGGTCGCGCAATCGGCCTGTTTGCATCGACCGTTCATGTCGTCGATATCGGCGGCCTCGGCATGGGGCCTGATGGGCGGCAGGTGTTCGAAGAAGGTCTTGCCATCCCGATCATGCCGCTTGCGCGCAAAGGCGTTATGAACCGCGATCTGCTTGGCATCGTCAGCGCCAACGTTCGCGAGCCGCTGCAGGTCGAAGGCGACATTTACGCGCTTGCCGCCTGCAACGATGAGGGCGGCCGACGGCTTGTCGAGATGATGCGCGAATTTGAGATCGCGCATCTCGAGACACTCGGCGATGCCATCGTTGAAACCTCGCGCGAGGCGACGATTGAGGCGATCCGGGCGCTGCCGAAAGGCACCTTCCGCAATCATTTAGTGATGGACGGCTATAACAAGCCGCTGCGGCTTGAAGCGGCAATGACAATTTCCGACAACGGCATTCATGTCGACTTTGCCGGAACATCGCCCGCAAGCACTCACGGCATCAATGTTGTGCTCAATTACACGCTTGCTTACACCGCATTCGGCGTAAAATGCCTGATCGCTCCGGACGTGCCGAATAATGCGGGTTCGCTCGCGCCGATCACCATCAGCGCTCCGGCCGGATGCGTGCTCAATGTCAACCGGCCCTTTCCGGTCGCAGCGCGGCATACGGTCGGGCATATGCTGCCGGACCTGATGTTTGGTTGTCTGGAGCAGATTCTTCCCGGCGGCGTTCCGGCGGAAGGCGCATCCTCGCTGTGGAATCCGCAGATCAACGGCGGCGGGTCGATCGTGGATGAACTGCCCGACGGCATCGATCCCGCCGATATCCCGAGTTGGAGCACGGTAATTTTTCATTGCGGCGGTTCCGGCGCGCGGCCCGATAAAGACGGCCTGAGCGCGACCGCGTTCCCAAGCGGGGTGCGCACCATCCCGGTCGAAGCAACCGAAACCATTGCCCCTATCGTATTTCGCCGCCGTGAGTTCCGCGAAGGATCGGGCGGCGCCGGCACTTATCGCGGCGGGCTTGGCCAGATCATCGAGCTTGGTGGTGCCGACGGATTGCCGATCAGCCTGCTATGCAATTTCGAGCGGGTGAACCACCCGGCGCGCGGCCGAGCCAGCGGGCACACCGGGGGTGCCGGACGAGTCTCGCTGCTCTCGGGTCGGCCGATCCGGCCCAAGGGGCGGCAGACGGTTCCACCTGGCGACGTCATTCGCCTGGAGCTGCCGGGCGGAGCGGGACATGGCGCGCCCGAACGTAGGGATCCCGAGCGCGTTGCTGCCGATGTGATCGACGGGCTGATTTCGCGAGAAAGTGCGGAACAGGATTACCGCGTCGTCCTTCGTCAGGACGGTTCTGTCGACGTCGCGGCCACTTCAAAACGACGTGCGGAGTAGCGATCTTTATACCTACAAGCCCAATGCCAGCTTGACCCAATGCGATACGACCTCACCGTTTAGAAAGGCCAACACGGCGGGCTCAATAGCAGCAGGCTCACGGTCGACCACCGCGGTGGCAACAACCACATCGCAACGATCGTTGAAGGCAATCGCAAGCACGGATGTGCTGGCTCCCGCTGAGACACGAGGGACAAGATAAGGCCGGCTCCTGCCCTGCATCTTGCCGATCCTGACAGGATGGCCTTCCGCAAGCGGCGCATATTTATCGTCCAGCAAACTTACATCGCCGACACGATCGAGTTCTTCGTCATCGGACACACCGGTGGTGCAGTTGCAAAAGCCGATCTTGGCTCTGAGATACACATTTACTTCTCGTCCGCACGTATCCGCATGGCAATGGAAGGCGGCCCCCTTCCCCCATTGATCCATCAGGAAAGGCCATTTCACTTCGGTCCAGGCCGGATGCGTTTCCGCATGTGTGCGGTCAGCCGGTTCGATTATTTGATTCCGGAAGAAAAAGGTCGCCCCTCCGAGCAACAACCCGAAGGCAAATGCAGCCGAGATCAGGAGAATACCTTTTCTCACCATTATTCCCTGCACGTCTAACCTGTCAGGCTCACATTCTCATTTGCACCGGCAAGCGCATCGCGCAGCCGATCCCATTGATCTTCGTTGCTTGGGAGCCCGAAGCGAAGCCAGCGCGGATGCTCCGGAAAACGGCGCACCAGAATTCCCTGCTGCCCGAGATGTTCAAACAGACGTGAGGCGTCATGCATTCGGACAAGGCGAAACAATGACGTGCCGCCAACAATACTCAAGCCTCCACTGCTTAGTAATTTCTCAAGCCTGACAATCTCGGCAGCAAGCGACGCCCGGCTTGCGGCAATCCAGGTGCGATCAGACATCGCAGCTTCACCAATCGCGATTGCCGCACCTGAGACGGGCCAAGGGCCAAGCGCCGCAGCAAGCCGCGCGGTGATAGAAGCATCGGCAATCGCAAACCCCAGCCGCAAGCCGGCAAGTCCGAAAAATTTTCCAAACGAACGCAGCACGACCACGTTACCGCAACCAACATCGCCCGCGAGCGACGTCTCATCCGGCCCCACATCCATGAAGGCTTCGTCAACAACCAGCATGCCGTTGTTGGTACGCATGGCATCGGCAAGTCGAAGCAAGGCTTCGCGCGAGACGATCCGGCCGTCCGGATTATTTGGATTGACGACAACAGCGAGATCAGCGCCGGTGAGATCTTCAGTGCGTGTCACCTCAATTACCGTATGGTCCGCCAATTTCGCCGCGCGTGCATGTTCGGCATAAGTCGGTCCCAAAATGGCGACCCGACCGGGCTTCATCAGGCCCGCCAATTGCGTCATCAGGATCTGGGTGCCGGATGCCGGCACAACATGCGACGGAGAGCGGGCTCCATAGGCCTCGGCGGCAACGTGAGCCAGCCGTTGCGTCGCCGCAGGCTCGGGCAGGTGGGCGAACAATTCAGAGGCAAGCGACGGCACGGGATAAAAATGGGGATTGATCCCGGTCGAAAGGTCGATGAAAGGTTGGCGTGCAGAAGGAAACAGCGCGTGCGCTGCGGCAATATCCCCGCCATGCAAAAGCGGCGCCTCTATAAGTCTTGTGACACCAGTTGCCATGACAGTGACAATAGCCCTGCTCGCGCTTTTGGTCGAAGCCTGCGTTGGTTATCCGGACCGGCTGCAGCACCTTGCTGG
>DATAIA010000642.1:0-4145 GCA_036262895.1 Xanthobacteraceae bacterium | reverse complement strand
GGATTGCAGAAATCGGCGAGGGCGCTCCGGGGCATCGCACGCTCATTGAACAATCGACGCCTTCCTTGGCTAGCATCGCCAGGATGCGATCTCCAATCGCATCCTCGCCGGCCGGACCGCCGAGCGGAGCAACAAGTCTGGCGCGACCGCCAAGCCGCGCAATGGCGACAGCTGCATTGGCTGCGCAGCCTCCGCCGGTTGTCAGAAAGGCGTTGGCGCGCATCTTGATGTCGCGCTGCGGAAACTCCTCAACGCGGAAGATCTCATCAAGAACACTGGCGCCGATGCAAAGAATATTCGCCATGGAAATATATATATGCGCGTGGGGGCTTCGACCGATCAATCGAAGCCGTAATCTCCATCTTCAAGCCAGGCCCGGATAATGTGATGCGCAATTGCAATGGGTGGAGGCGTGGTCAGGCCGTCAGGATGCTCACGCAGAAACATGGCGATTACTTCCTCGCGTTCAAACCACCGCGCATCCTCAAGTTCCGTGCGATCAATCACGATATCGGCTGAGAGTGCCTCCACATGGGCGCCAATCATCAACGACATCGGAAACGGCCACGGCTGTGAGGCAAAGTATTTCACTCGACCGCACGAAATGCCCGCTTCTTCTCGCGTTTCGCGGCGAACGGCGTCTTCAATTGTCTCACCGGGCTCGACAAAGCCAGCGAGGCACGACCACATGCCTGGTGCGAAACGTGCCTGCCGACCAAGCAAACAGCGTTCACCATGGCTTGCAAGCATAATGACAACCGGATCTGTGCGAGGAAAATGTTCGACCTCGCATTTGGCGCAATCCCGGCGCCAGCCGCCGTGAACCGGGCGGCTTGGCGCGCCGCAGTTCGCACAAAACTGATGCCGGGCGTGCCAATGCAACAAGGCCTTTCCCTCGGCAATCGCTGCGAGATGATCGGGTCCAACCAGGCCCTGCGTCGCAATCGAGCGCAGATCTTTAATTAGAAATTGGTCGTCATCCCTGAACGTTTCGATTGTTGATGCAGACAATCCCGCGGCAAATCGCCCGGTTCCTTCCGCAAGGCCTAGGAAAATCGTCGGTTCCAGCGCACCGAAGGCATCTGCTTCCGTGCGCGTGAATAGCGGATCAAACGTATCCCCACGGTTTTTCAAAATTACGCTTTCGCCAGCAATCAGATAGAGCCTGGCGCGGTTCTCAGATGCGATAGCGGCAAGGAAGGTGCTGTCGGTGCGGCGCTCGCTCACGCGGTCGAGCGGGTTGGCGGTATAGCCGAGCCCCGGCTTGGGGCCGAGGTCAATGCGAGGGGACATTCGTTTGCTCCGGCGGGAAAATGAACGTTACGCGAGATCGATTCCGCAACCACCGACCCATCACATGCGTGCTGCCGCGATTGCGAGTTCGAGACGGAGCGCGCGAATGAGCTGCTCGCGCTTCTTGGGATCATAGTCGCGTGCCGGGGCCTGTCCCCAAACCGGATTGGGCCATGCCGCGTCATTGGTAAACCGGGCAAGGACATGAAAATGAAGTTGCCGCACTCTGTTGCCGAGCGCGGCCACATTGAGCTTGTCGCAGGAGGTGATTTTGCGCAGTGCCAGTGATGTCACGGAAATCTCCTGCATCAATCGGGTCCGATCGGCGTCGCTGAGGTCGATGAGTTCGATCGCACCCGCCTGTCGTGGGACGAGGATCAGCCAGGAATAGTTGGCGTCGTTGTTGAGGAGCAGGCGGCATAGCGGCAGGTCGCCAATCTCGGTCGTATCGCGCGCGAGTTCTGGATCGAGGGTCCAATCCGAAGGGATCTTGGTCATGGAGGCCTTTTGACGAGGGTAAATTGCCCAAATGGCCTAGCACAGGAAGGGACCGGCCGCTTGCGTTCCCTGCCGGTTCGGCCGATATAGAGACTGGGAGGTTGGCGGTGGACGAACCACTCGCCAACCGGGTCAGGTCCGGAAGGAAGCAGCCCTAACGAGTTCCGGTTCGGGTCGCTCGTCAGCCTCCCACTTTCCATTGGCACTTTCCATTGGCATGTTCCAATAACATGGCGTCAGCAAAGGGCACGGTGGGGTTGCGGCTAATCGGGATGAACGATGAGCGACGCGGAAACCCCTGATTTGGCAGCAATGCCCGGCCTTGATCTTGGAACTGCCTCGGTTCCCGCCCGGGACGGCCAGTACCGGGTGCTGGCCCGTAAATACCGGCCTTCGACCTTCGATGATCTGATCGGCCAGGAGGCCATGGTGCGCACCCTCTCGAATGCGTTCGAGACCGGGCGCATTCCCCAGGCCTGGATTTTGACCGGGGTGCGCGGCGTTGGAAAAACAACGACCGCACGCATTCTTGCCCGCGCCCTTAATTATCAGCAGGTCGACGGTTCGGGCGGCCCGACCATCACCATGCCTACCCTTGGGGTGCATTGCCAGGCAATCATGGAGAGCCGTCACGTCGACGTGCTTGAGATGGACGCCGCATCCCACAACGGCGTCGATGATGTCCGGCAGATCAACGATGCGGTGCGCTATGCCCCGGTGACCGCGCGCTACAAGGTTTACATTCTCGACGAGGTCCACATGCTCTCGGGCGCCGCGTTCAACGCGCTGCTCAAGACGCTTGAGGAGCCGCCGCCCCACGCCAAGTTTATTTTCGCCACGACTGAAATTCGCAAAGTGCCGGTAACGGTGCTATCGCGCTGTCAGCGTTTCGATTTGCGGCGCGTTGAAGCCGCAGCCTTGGTCAAACATCTTGAAAACATCGTCTCGAAGGAAGGCCTGACGGCCGAGCCGGAAGCACTAGCGGCGATTGCGCGTGCCGCTGAAGGATCGGTGCGCGATTCGCTCTCCTTGCTTGATCAAGCCATCGCGCATTCGGGATTGCACGGGTCTGCCAATTCCAAGGTTGGGGCCGAAGATGTTCGGCAGATGCTCGGGCTTGCCGATCGCGCCCGGATCATCGATTTGTTTGATGCGCTGATGCGCGGCGATATCGCCGCGGCCTTGCGGGAATTGCGCGATCAATACGATAGCGGCGCTGATCCCGCTGTCGTGCTGGCCGATCTTGCCGAGTTCACTCATTTTGTGACGCGGGTAAAAGTCGTGCCCTCGGTGGCGGAAGACCCCTCGCTCGTTGAAGCGGAGCGTACCCGCGGCCGGGCCTTTGCGGCAGCGCTCTCGATGCGTGTCCTTTCGCGAACCTGGCAGATGCTGTTTCGCGGAATTCCCGAGGTGCAAAGCGCCGGTAAGCCAATTGCTGCCGCCGAGATGGTGCTGGTGCGGATCGCCTATGTGGCGGATTTGCCGACGCCCGATGAGGTCATTCGCTCGCTGCGCCCGGATCAATCAAACGCAGGGCCGGTTTCTACGGGGGCGAGCGTATCGAGCTCGGCGCCCCAGCCTGTCGCTTCTGCCGCTTGGGGAGACGGGCCGCGCGGGGGAGCGCGTGCCGCGCTTGTGTCGTCTCCGGCCTCCGCGCTGCAACCGGCATCGGTGCCGAAAACAACACCCGACGTGGCGACGCTCGCGGTGCGGCGGTTTGAGGATTTGATCGCCCTTGCCGCGGAGAAGCGCGATCTTCAGATCAAAGCGGCGCTTGAAAGCGATGTGCGGCTTGTTCGTTTTGAGGACGGCAAGCTCGAAATTGCGCTGGAGCCCGGCGCCTCAAAGCTGCTGGTCAACGAGCTTTCGCGCAAGCTTTCAGAATGGACCGGACGGCGATGGATGGTCGCGGTTTCAGCCGAACAGGGCATGCCGACCATTCGCTCGCAAGCCGAAGCGCAGAAATCGGAGCGGCTGGTCGGCGTGCAGAATGATCCACTGGTGAGAGCGGTGCTGTCACGCTTTCCCGGCGCTAAAATTGTTGAGGTGCGGCACACCGGTGCCGGCGACTTGCCGACCGGTGATCCGGACGAGCTTTTGCCCGACCCCGACAGTCTCAACGATGATATGTGATCAAACACACTACAAGCGTTACATAAAGGAGCGATCATGGCCGATTTCATGGGCCTGATGAATCAGGCAAAGCAATTGCAGTCCAAGATGGAGGCGATGCAGGCCGAGCTCGATCAGATCGAGGTTGAAGGTACAGCCGGTGGCGGCCTCGTCACGATCAAGCTCACGGCAAAAAGCGAATTGCGGGCAGTATCGATCGATCCGTCGCTCTGCAAACCTGA
>DATAIA010000641.1:0-1503 GCA_036262895.1 Xanthobacteraceae bacterium | reverse complement strand
GTTGTCGCCGAACGCATCATGGGCCTTGCCCGGATTGGAATGATCGATACCGCGAGATTGCGCGATCAGGCTGTGATGGCGGCGCAAGCGATGCGCTCAGCCTGAACGGTCCCATTCCGCTTATAATCTTCATGTTCACCGGAGTGAGCAATATTGCTCAGATTCCGAGCGCAGAACGGTGTAGGCTGACAATAATCGATACGCCATCGCAAAGCCGTTCGATTTTCAATTCAAGTTGCTGAATCGCAGCCCATCCGGGTGTCGGTGACCTCGCTCCGAAACATGTCGGGCGAAGGGAAATGCAATGGAACGACCTTCAATCCTGCAAGGAGACTCGTTGAAGCGTCTGCTTCAAGGAGCGGCCGCCGGTGCGGTCACGACGATCTTTGTTGGCTTTTTCTGGGGTGGCTGGTCGCTCGGCAGCACCGCTGACAAGATGGCGAAAGCGCGGTCAGACCTGGCGGTCGTAACGGCGCTGGCACCCGTATGCGCTGATAAGTTCCGCGCGCTGCCCGACGCCGAGGCGAGGAAAATCGCGCTTTCGAAGGTCGACTCTTGGAAGCGCCGGGACGAATTTCCCGATGCGCTTGTGACGCTGCCGGGTGAGTCGTATCCGAGCTCGGCTCTTGTAGACGCGTGCTCCACATTGTTGCTTGCGCCGAAATCAGCCGAGCTCAAATGATATAAGCGCCACCACGCGGAAATCGTGCATCGCTTGAGGGGGATGCACAAGACTTTGCCGCGGACGGTATGAGATCACAATTGTCGAGAATTACGAGTTAGCTCGGGGAGCCCCGCAATGGCTATAAGCGATCGAATTACAGCATGGCTGGTGCCCCCGATCATGGTGCCAATCATCTTGGTGTTGATGTTTTGGGCGGTGGCCGCGACGCAACGGTGATTATTACTATAGTTGCGGGCGAAGCTAAATCTTAGTGTCTGATCCGCCCCCCCCTCCATTTTGGATTTGCGACGCGGTCTCAATCATCCCCTATGTGGTACGTCGGTTGAATTCCGAAATGCCGTACGCGCAGCCGGCTCACCGGCGCCGTTCCCAAAATAAAAATATCAAATCTCCGCCTGCGCTATCGTAAGTGTTCCTCTTACATCCCATATAGACATGACGATCTTCTTCACGAACCAATCGTGGGAGAGTCACATGACTTCGACTTATGTTTTTCCTGGCGTCGCGCCCTACGTGCACCTAAAAAGCTCGATCACGTGCCCGACTCGAGAATTTATAAAGAGATCCTCTTTCCTTCGGCAATGCACCTTCAGCCTCAAACTGGACTAATCGCGTGATGGCAAAAGAGCGCGTTCGCTTCGGCGAAATCGGTTGGATGGTCAGAACCGTCACCCCAAGTCGGGACGGGAAGCCAAGGCTGGAGCGGTTCTTTATGGCTACCTTCCCCGATCAGGTTCAGGCGGAAGCGGCTGTAAGGGCCTTCCCAAGACACAGCGATGACACCCTTATCGTTGGGCATCGTCAGCTATTCCCATCCG
>DATAIA010000640.1:0-12827 GCA_036262895.1 Xanthobacteraceae bacterium | reverse complement strand
TAGAGATCGACCACGCCGCCCACGAATTTGGGCGCGAAAACGCGGATGCAGCCGTAATCCAATAAATTGATTCCGCTCGGCGCCCCGTTTTCGGAGAAAACGGTGTAATTGCCGAGGTGCGGATCGCCGTGGATTACGCCGAATCGGCTGAACGGGAACCACCAGGCCGTAAACATCGCGCGGGCAATCTGATTGCGTCCCTCCAGGTCATCCTTGGTGTGATCGAGCAGCCGCCGGCCCTCAAGCCAATCAAGCGTAAGCAATCGTCCGGTCGAGAGTTCGGGCCACACCTTCGGAACCCGAATTGCATCGTGCCCCTTGAGCATCGCGCGATAAAGCCCCGCATGCTTGGCCTCGCGCTTATAGTCGAGCTCTTCTCGCACGCGCGCACCGATTTCCTTGGCGATTTCCGTTGTGTCGATCGCCGGATCCATCCGGCGATGGATCGCAAACAACCATTCGAGCTGCTGGAGATCGGCCTCCACCGCGGACTGCATGTCCGGATATTGCAGTTTGCACGCCAGTTCGCCGCCATCGAGCGCCCGGGCGCGATGAACCTGGCCTAATGAAGCGGCGGCGGCGGGATGATGCTCGAATTCGGCAAACTTTTTCTGCCAGTCGATTCCGAGTTCCGACACCATGCGCCGCTTGACGAACGCCCATCCCATCGGGGGCGCCTGGCTCTGCAGTTTTTGCAATTCCGCCGCATATTCCGGGGGCAGAGCGTCAGGAATGGTCGCCATCAATTGCGCGACCTTCATGATCGGCCCCTTGAGCCCGCCAAGCACGGCCGTGAGTTCAGCCGCGTTTTGCGTGCGATCCAGGCCAAAGCCCAGAAGCCGCGCACCCACCACGCGCGCCGCAACGCCCCCGACATTGGCGCCGACACGTGCATAGCGCGCAGCCCGCGCCGAAAAGCGGTTTGCCTCCCGGTCGGTCACGTCTTCACTATCCTCGCCTTGCTCCATCGCCGCCTTCACGCAGCATGTTCAGCCGCCTCAAGCTCATCAATCAGGCGTCCGATAACTGAAAGGCCGCCCTGCCAGAATGATGGATCACGCGCATCAAGCCCAAACGGCTTGAGCAATTCGCTGTGGTGCTTCGTGCCGCCTGCTGCAAGCATCGCCAGATAACGTTCGGCAAATCCGTCGGACGCGCGCTCGTAAACGGCATAAAGCGAGTTCACCAGACAATCGCCGAACGCATAGGCGTAGACGTAAAACGGCGAATGAATGAAATGCCCGACATAAGTCCAATAGGTTTCGTAGCCTGCACCAAGCTCAATGGCAGGACCCAGACTTTCGCCCTGAACCTCGAGCCAGATTTGTCCGATCTGTTCCGCGGTCAATTCGCCCTTCTTGCGCTCGAGATGAACCCGCCGCTCGAAGGAGTAGAACGCAATCTGGCGCACCACCGTGTTGATCATGTCCTGAACTTTGGCGGCAAGCATGGCCTTGCGTTCAAGCGGATTCTTGCACTGCGCCAGCAGCGCCTTGAACGTCAGCATTTCACCAAATACGCTGGCGGTTTCCGCAAGTGTTAACGGTGTGGGAGCCATCAGCGCGCCGTTTGGTGCCGCAAGCACCTGATGCACGCCGTGGCCGAGTTCATGTGCCAGCGTCATCACATCACGCGTCTTGCCCTGATAATTGAGCAGCACATACGGGTGAGCCGAGGGCACGGTCGGATGCGCAAAAGCGCCCGGCGCCTTGCCCGGACGCACCGGCGCGTCAATCCAATTCTTTGTAAAAAATCGCTCGGCAACGTCAGCCATGCGCGGCGAAAATCCGCGATAGGCGGACAGCACAGTGTCCTTGGCCTCAAGCCACGCGATGGCGCGGCTTTCAACTTTTGGAAGCGGCGCGTTGCGATCCCAGTAAGCAAGCTGCTTTTTGCCTAGCCACTTCGCCTTAAGCGCATAGTAGCGATGTGACAGTTGAGGAAATGCCTCACGCACCGCCGAGACCAGCGCCTCAACGACTTCGGGTTCGACCCGATTAGACAAATGTCGCGCGTCCGCCACATCGGCGAAACCACGCCACCGATCGGAAATCTCTTTGTCTTTGGCGAGCGTGTTGGTGATCAGCGTAAACAGCCGCGTATTCGCCTTGAATGTTTCAGCAAGCGCATGGGCGGCTGCTTCGCGCTTGGCTTCCTTGGGATCTTCAAGCAAGTTGAGCGTCGGCTCAATTGCCATCACCTCGCCGTCCACCGTGAAGCGCAGCGACGACACGGTCTCATCAAACAAACGGTTCCAGGCACTATTTGATGAAACCGACTTTTCGAGAAACAATTGCTCGACGCGATCTTCAAGTTGATACGGCTTTTCCTTGCGAACGTCCTCGATCCACGGCCGGTAGTGGGCAAGCGCCGGATCAGCCATGGCTCGGTCAAGAACCGCATCGTCGATGCGATTAAGCTCCAGCGTAAAAAACAGCAGGTGCGATGCTGCCGCCGTGATCCGCTCCTGAATATCCCCGTAAAATTTGGCGCGAGCGGGATCGACGGTGTTGGTGGTGTAAACAAGGGCCGCATAGGACATCAGGCGGCCCATCACATCGTCAACGTCCTCAAAGGCCTTGATCGCCGCGGCAAGCGTCGGGCCGGCGTCGGGCTTGCCCGCGAGTTCGGCAAGCTTGCCTTTGTAAGTGCTCTCAAAACGCGCGCAGTCCGCGTCAACGCGATCGAGATCGCGCGCTACCTCCGGCGCATCCATCGCAGGGTATAGGTCGGTGAGATTCCATTCCGGCAACACGCCGAGGTCGGCGGCAGGCTTGGCTTTTACGGCAGCGTCGGAGGCATGGAGGGCGATTGAATGCATGCGAGGGCTCGATCCTGGTTCAAGAAAAGTGCCCTCACGGCGTTTCGGGGGCTTTTGCGAATATAGGCGGATATTTCAGGCCCTCAACGGCCCAATCCGCCCAGCGCCGCCATTCACCATGTAAGCAGAACGGCTTACCGCTAACCGATTATATGCCTTAACAAGGCATTAAGGCCGACCGGCGACAGTGACCCGAATCGGCACACCTAGTCAGTTGCGTGAGGCGGAGTACCTGAACCATGGCTGAAACAGTCCTGATCGTCGACGACGATCCGGTGCAGCGCCGCCTCCTCGAAAATATGGTTCAGCGGTTTGGCTATCAGGCGCTTGCTGCCGATAGCGGTGATACTGCGCTCCAAATGCTGACCGCCCCGGACACAGCGCGGATCGACTGCGTCATTCTCGATCTCGTCATGCCCGACCTCGATGGGCTCGGTGTGCTGACACGCTTGCGCGAGGCTGCGCTTGGCACGCCGGTGATCGTGCAGACCGCTCACGGCGGCATCGATAACGTTATTTCAGCGATGCGCTCCGGCGCCGCCGATTTTGTGGTGAAGCCGGTCGGCGCCGAACGCCTGCAAGTCTCGCTGCGCAATGCGCTGAAGCAGAATGCGCTTGAAACCGAGTTTCAGCGAATCAAGCGCAGCCGCAGCGGCACCCTGACATTCCGCGATATCATCAGTTGCAGCAGCCGGATGCACAAAGCGCTGCGCATTGCCGAGAAAGCGGCCAAGTCGTCGATCCCGGTGCTGATCGAAGGCGAATCCGGCGTCGGCAAGGAATTGATCGCGCGCGCCATCCACGGCTCAAGCGAACGCCGCAGCAGGCCGTTCGTTGCCGTAAATTGCGGAGCCATTCCAGAGAATCTCGTCGAATCAACCTTGTTCGGGCACGAAAAAGGCGCGTTCACCGGCGCAACCGAACGCCATTTCGGCAAATTCGTCGAAGCCTCGGGCGGCACGCTCTTTCTCGACGAAATCGGCGAGCTGCCGTTAAGCGCCCAGGTCAAATTGTTGCGCGCCCTCCAGGAAGGCGAGGTTGATCCGGTTGGCAGCCGCAAGTCGATCAAAATCAACGTGCGCCTGATTTCGGCATCCAATCGCAACCTGCTGCAGGCCGTAAAAGACGGCCGCTTCCGTGAGGACCTGTTTTATCGCCTCCATGTCTTCCCGATTACAGTGCCGCCGTTGCGCGAGCGGCCGGAGGACATTCCGGAGCTGGTGCGGCACTTCCTGGCACGCTTCAATGCGGAAGAAGGTAAGCGGATCCGATCCGTGAACGCCGAAGCCGTTGCCCGGCTCATGAAGTGCCCCTGGCCCGGAAACGTCCGTCAGCTTGAAAATACGATTTTCCGTGCGGTCGTGCTCGCGGACGGAGACGAGATCGGCATTGGTGAACTGCCGCAGATCATCATGACCGGTCCGGAGCCAGCAACCCCGGCGCTTCCGCAAGCCAGCCAATCGCCCTTTGTGCTCGATCCTGGGGTGCTGACAGCTCCGGCCTCCCCCGAGCTTGGCGAGCCGAGCCCGGAGCCGTTTGCAAGCCTGCCCTTGCTCGATCTGACAGGCCAGATTCGGCCGCTGGAGGAGTTGGAAGCAGACGTGATTCGCTTCGCCATAACCCACTACCGTGGCCAGATGTCAGAGGTAGCCCGGAGGCTTCAGATAGGGCGTTCGACGCTTTATCGTAAACTGAAAGAACTGGGGCTCGAGGACGAAGAAAATACCGCAAACGGGACCGAAAACGTGTCCGGGCGGTAACACTTTTGCGAAAGAGGTAACACTTTCGAGAAATGGGGCACCTAGGTATTGCGTCTGGACCCATTCCGTTAGCAAAGTGGATTTGTGTCATTCTGGCGCATGCGGCGGTCCCCCTCTGCGCCAGGCAGAGTTTAGTGGCGTGTTTTTGGGGATCACGGAGACATCAATGCGCGGCCCTGATCGTATTCTGACCGGCACTGCAATCGCCCTGATCCTCGCGCTCGGTGGTAGCGCCCAGGCCCAGACCGCTCCCAATGCCGGAACCATCAGTTCCAGTGCCGTCGACACACGCGTGCCGATGCCCGACACGGATAATCCGCCGCCCCCGACCATTGCCGATATCAACGCGCCTGCCGCGCAGAAAAACGAAACCGCGTCCGCCCCGGCGATCACCAACACCGTCGCGGAACCCGCCAAATCCGACACAACGAAATCCGAGCCTGCGAAATCCGAGCCCGCCAAAACGGCTCTTGCCGATCCGATGGCCGAAAAGCTGCGTGAGATGGTCACCGGCAAGGCGCTGGATCGGGTGCTCGATCGCAAGAAGGACCGGGCCGGCGTTGAAACGTTTTACGCCGGGCGCAACTACGCGCCGCTTTGGCTCGAGAACAATGTCGCAAACGCTCGCGCCAAAGCCGCAATCGCCCGCCTGAAGCAGGCTGACGAGGACGGGCTCGATCCCGCCGATTATCGCACTCCTGAATTCAGCGCCGGCATGAGCAACGATGCGCTCGCCGATGCGGAACTCAAACTTACCGCTGCGGTGCTGACCTATGCGCGCCACGCCCAGACCGGGCGCGTTCATTTCTCACGCGTCAGCGCCGACATTTTCTACAATCAAGTGCTCCCTGAATCCGCTGACGTTCTCGCCAAAATGGCCGAGACCAAAGACGTCGCGACCCTGCTCGACAATTTCAGCCCGCCGCATGAGGCCTACAAGGCGCTGCGCGCAAAACTTGCCGAAGCGCGTCATCGCCACGGCGATGCGGGCATTGCCCGGATCGCGAGCGGCCCCGTGCTGAAAGTCGGCATGAAGGACGAACGCGTTCCGCAATTGCGCGATCGCCTTGGCGTGAGCGCCGATGGCGACGCTAACACCTATGACAAGACGCTCGCGGCAGCGGTCAAGAAATTCCAGAACCAGCGCGACCTCAACGCAACAGGCACGCTCACCGTCGCAACCGTCCTGGCGCTGAACGGTCCGAAGCGCGATCGCGACGCCGATATCATCCTTGCCAATATGGAACGCTGGCGCTGGATGCCGCGCGACCTCGGCAAGTCGCACGTCATCGTCAACCTGCCGGAATTCGTGTTGCGCGTATACTCCGAGGGCTCGGTTGCGTGGATCACGCGGATTGTCGACGGCAAGCCGACGACCCCGACGCCGCTGCTCAGCGAGACGATGAAATACATCACGGTCAATCCGACCTGGAATGTGCCGCCGTCCATCATCAACAACGAGTATCTCCCGGCGCTGCAGCAAGACCCGCAGGCGCTGGAGCGCATCGGCCTGAAGATCGAGCAGAATCGCGACGGCACCGTGCATATTTTCCAGCCGCCGGGCGAAGCCAATGCGCTCGGTCGGATCCGCTTCAACTTCCCGAACAAGTTCCTGGTTTATCAGCACGATACGCCGGACAAACATCTGTTTGCCCGCGACACCCGCGCCTACAGCCACGGCTGCATGCGTGTCCAGAATCCGGACAAGTACGCGGAAGTCCTGCTGTCCATCAGCCAGCCCAAGGACGGCTACACGGCTGAGCGGATCCGCAAGATGTACGGCAGCGGCGAGCATGACATTCAGCTTGCCCACCACATTCCGGTCCACCTGACCTATCAGACCGCATCGGTCGATACGTCGGGCAAGCTCGTCATCCGCGACGACCTTTATGGACGCGACGCACGCCTGATTGCCATTCTTAAGGGCGAGGAGCGCAAGGTTGCGGAAACTCCGGTCGAGCATCGGGAGGCCCCGAGCGTTCGTCCGCAGAAATTCCAGGTTCAGACGCAGCGGCAGGACACTGGGTTCTCGTTCTTTCAGCGCCTGTTCCGTTAAAACCTAACCTCCCCTGTTCTGGCCCATGTCCCGCCACTGCAAATGGCGGGCGGGGCCGGCACGTTTTCGCCATACTCTCCCGCTAGTTAGCGAAATGTGGGGGGATGGGGGCGCGCTAATTTCGCGTTAACCGATCCCTATAAGACTGCGTTCGCTTAAGGCCCATGGTGGGGACGCCACAGGCCATCATAGCGACGTCTTATACGGAAGATCGAACGTGCCGCTTCGTTTCACGCGGATGACTGACATTGCATTTTCGTGCTCGCTTCGCGCGGCACGATGCATTGGTTCCGTCAGCCTCGCCGCATTGATGCTGGTTTCGACAAGCGACGGCCTGCAGACAGCCGTCGCCAACGGCGATACGCGCACGCTGACGATCCATCACACGCACAGCAACGAAGACATCACCGTTACCTTCAAGCGCAACGGCAAGTATGACGATGCCGCGCTGGAAAAGTTGAACTGGTTCTTGCGCGATTGGCGGACCAACGAGCCCACAAAAATGGATTCGCGTTTGTTTGATGTCGTGTGGGAAGTCTACCACGACGTCGACGGACGTCAGCCGATCCAGATCATCTCGGCCTATCGCTCGCCGCATACAAACGCCATGCTGCGCCGGCGAAGCAGTGGTGTCGCACAATACAGCCAGCACATGGTCGGACGCGCGATGGATTTCTTCATCCCCGGCGTGTCGCTCGAACAAATCCGTCATGCGGGCTTGCGCCTGCAACGCGGCGGCGTCGGCTTCTACCCGACGTCCGGCTCACCGTTTGTCCATCTCGATGTCGGCAGTGTGCGCCATTGGCCGCGCATGAATCATGATGAACTCGCGCGCGTGTTCCCCGATGGCAAAACGGTCCATGTCCCGAGCGACGGCCAGCCGCTGCGCAATTATGCGTTGGCCCTTGCCGAAGTCGAGCGGCGCGGCGGCAACGCTTCCGCAACCTCGAGTGATTCGGCACGCACGGCCGGCGTCATCAGAGACGACAGCGGCCGCTCCACTTCACCTGATAAATCGAAACATAACCTGCTCGCGAAATTGTTCGGCTTCCGTGGCGAAAGCGAAGACGAGGACGAGCGCCCGACTGCGCCGGCCCCGCGCGCACTGCCGGACACCGAAAAACCCACGCAGGTTGCAACCCAGGTCGCAGCGGCAGTTCCATTGCCTGCAGCACGCCCGTCGCGACCGCCCCCGCCTTCAACGCAGCCGGTTCAAGTTCCGCAGCGCAATCAGACGACGCAGGTTGCGGTTGCCTCCGCTGCGCAATCGCCGAGCGACATCATCAACGCCCGCGGTGCATGGCGTGGCGAAGGCATTCAGTCTTCAGCACCGGTTCCCCCGGCTGACATTCCCAACCCCGAACCGCCGGCAACCATCCCAGCACAACAGGCAGCCTCCGGCGCGATCGGTTCAAGCGGCCAGCGGTTTGTCTGGCTGACCGGTCCGCAACCCGTGCGGTCATCTTCCTCTGAGGGCGTAGAGACGACCTCCAGCATCGCGACTTCCAACACCACGCCATGGCCAATGCCGTCGCGCGCCGATCGCGTGCCCACCGATGTGGCGCTTGCCTATGCCACGAATGCCACGCCTGATCCGGTACAGCGCATGGCGCCGGCAACCCGTTCCGTCGCACCGGCAGCCCCGCATGGCGCCCCCGCTTCCAGCGCAACTATTTCTTCACCGGCGGCCGCACCTACCGCGCTGTCAAAAACGGACCGGCCGATGCCAAAACCCGGCCAGCGCTTCGATGATCCCTGGCTGCATGGTCTGATTGTTTCACCAAGCGTGCACTATGCGATGAGCGTGACCGCGCTTGGCAATCCCGACTATCGCAATCTCGCACCGCTGATGCACAAGCCTGCATCGGCCGTGGTGATGACCTTTGTGCTTGATCCCAATTACGGGATGACCTCCGCATCCTTCAGCGGCTCTGCGGTGAGCTTCGTGCCGACCATGAACTTCGTCACGCGCACTGCGGCGCTGCGGTAGGAACGCGTTAACGCCCTCACCGCTCATCCCCGCGAAAGCGGGGATCCAGCAAATAGATTATTCAAAAGAAAACCTGGATTCCCGCCTGCGGGAATGAGCGGAGTATTTGACTTCGCCCTCACACCATCCCGAGCGCGTGGAGATAGACCTCAAGGACTGCTTCATGCTCCTTGCGCTCATCGGCGTCCTGCTTGCGCAGGCGCACGACCTGACGCAGCGCCTTGACATCGAAACCGTTGCCCTTGGCTTCGGCATAGACGTCGCGGATATCGTCCGAAATCGTCTTCTTTTCTTCTTCAAGCCGCTCGATGCGCTCGACGAAGGCCTTGAGGTGATCCTTGGCGACCTTGGCCGGGGCTGCGGTAGTGGCGGGATCGATATCGACGCCGGCAGTGATAGACATCTCGTACTCCTCACAATCACGCGCGAGGAGTCAGGCTCCCCACAAGGGAGCTTTCGGAGGAGAGCGCCTCAAGGTCAAGGTGCTGGCTATTGTCCGATCCCGATGTTCGTAAACCCTTGACGCGCGCGCTCGTACGAACGTTGGAATCAAAGGACAATAGCAAGCTAATGATTTTAGTGTGGTTTTGGATTTAGCGTTCCCTCAGCGAGCTCGCTACGATGGGTTAGGAACGCCAAATCCACCACACTAAATCATCCACAGAAGCCCGGCTTAATCCACAGGCTCTCAATGCTGGCCGGAATTTTTTTCGAATGCGGCGCGCTGATCCGCACTCGCTTCGCGCTGATGGCGCGCTTTCCATTCCTCGTAAGGCATTCCGTAAATGACTTCGCGGCTTTCATCCTTGCTCAGCGCCACGCCGCTCGCGTCCGCGGCCTCTTTCATCCAGTTGGAAAGGCAGTTGCGGCAAAAGCCCGCCAGATTCATCAAGTCGATATTCTGCACATCCGTGCGGGTGCGCAGATGCTCGATCAACCGCCGCAGCACGGCAGCCTCAAGCTCGGTCTGAGTTGATTTATCGAGAGCCATGGTGCCCTCCTTTCCATTTCAATGATGGGAGAATAGTGATGCAGGCCGTCGCTTGCCATAGGGACCGTTGACCGCCATCAAAGGATATCGAATTGCGCAGGCCTTTTGAAACATGAGCGCAGAATCCCGACCTATCGACCGGCGACGTCTAGGGCTGGCGCTTGCGGCGCTGATGCTGGGCGCTGTCGCCATGGGGGTGTCGCCGATTTTCGTGCGGCTTGCCGATGTCGGTCCCTATGCAAGCGCGTTCTGGCGAACGTTCCTCGCCCTTCCCTTCCTGTTCGTCTGGGCACACCTCGAAGATCGCGGCAAACGCAAACAAGTATTATTCGACCGGTCGGTGCTGTTGGTCGGGGTCTTGTTCGCCGGCGATTTGTTTTTCTGGCATCTCTCCATCCTCGCCACCACAGTTGCCAACGCAACGTTTCTCGCAACCACGGCCCCGATCTGGGTCGCGCTCGGCGCCTGGCTTGCAGCCCATGAGACCATCGGCGCGCGAACCCTGATCGGACTTGCGCTTTGCATGCTCGGTGGATTTGCGCTGCTTGGTCAGAGCTACGGATTCGCGCCGCAACGTCTCGTCGGAGACGCCTTCGGCATCGTCACATCGATTTTCTTCGGCAGCTACATTCTGGCTGTACGGCTCGCGCGACGACATTTCAGTGCAGCGCGCCTGAGTTTTTTATCAACCGCTGTCACCGCGGGCTGTTTGTTCCTTGTTGCTATCGTGCTGGAACCGCGCCTGCTGCCGCAATCTGCCGCCGGTGCGGCCGCGCTGTTTGCACTTGCTTTGATCTCGCAGGTCGCCGGCCAAGGACTGCTGGCGGTCGCCCTCGGCACGCTACCTGCGACTTTTTCTTCGCTCGTGATTTTTATCGAGGCGATCGCAGCCGCCGGTTTCGGCTGGCTGGTGCTCGGCGAAGCGCTGGGATGGCTTCAAGGTCTCGGCGGCGTGCTGATTGTTGCAGGCATCTGGGTGGCGCGACCGCAGCAGGAATCAGATGGAGAGGGTTGAGCTCGCTTTGCTTCTGGTTCCCATTCGTGGCACCAAGTTGCACCAGTCACGTTTTCGCATCTGACCATGACCGCGCCTCGCGTTTTTCTCGAACGGCTGTTCCGGACCGCTGTCGCGGCGGCTCATCCCGCAGACTGCCTGAAACCCTATTTGCCGGCAGCGCCCGCAAGCGGCCGGCTTATCATTCTGGCCGCAGGCAAAGCCGCAGGCTCGATGACTGAGGTTGCAGAACAGCATTATCTGGATGCGGCCGGATTTTCGCCGGAGCGCATCGACGGTATCGCTGTGACGCGCCACGGCTACGGGCGGCCCACGCGCGTCGTGCCGGTCGTCGAAGCCGGCCACCCGGTGCCGGATGAAGCCGGCCTGAAAGCCGCGGAACGCACGCTGATGCTGGCCGATCAGGCGGGCCCGGACGATCTCGTGCTTGCCCTGCTGTCGGGCGGGGCCTCGGCAAACTGGATCGCGCCCGCAAACGGCCTTTCTTTCGCGGACAAGCAGGCGGTCACGCGTGCGCTGCTGCGCTCGGGCGCGTCGATTGGCGAAATCAATACGGTGCGCAAACATCTCTCGCGCATCAAAGGCGGCCGTCTCGCAGCCCACGCCAACCCCGCCCGCATCGTTGGCCTCGCGATCTCCGATGTGCCGGGGGACAACCCCACCAGTATCGGCTCGGGACCGACCGTGCCCGATCCCTCAACGCGTGAAGATGCGCGCGCTATCATTGCAAAATATCGCCTCGATCTGCCGCAATCCGTGCAGCGCACGCTTGATGATCCTGCAAGCGAAACGCCAAAGCCCGGCGATCCGATTTTTACAACAACCGAATTTCACCTGGTCGCGCGGCCTGCGGATGCATTCCGCGCCGCGGAACAGGCGGTTCGTGCGGCCGGCTATGAATGCATCCTGCTCGGCGACCGCCTCGAAGGCGAGGCACGCGAGGTTGCGGCCAGCCATGCACGGCTTGCCCGCGAACTGGCGACGGCGCGGCGCCGCGCCGTCATTCTTTCGGGCGGAGAACTCACGGTGACGATCCGCGGGAACGGCCGCGGCGGTCCCAACCAGGAATACGCGCTCGCCCTTGCCGCTGCGATCGACGGCATCATGGGAATTGCGGCGCTTGCGGGCGATACCGACGGCACCGATGGCGGGGCGGGCAAGGCCGACGATCCCGCGGGCGCTTTTGTGGATGGCACAAGCGCGGCACGAGCCCGCACGCTTGGCCTCGATCCCGCCGCGTTTCTCGCCGAAAACGATTCGACCGGCTTCTTTTCTCAGCTAGGCGACCTCCTCACGCCAGGTCCGACTTTTACAAACGTTAATGACTTCCGCGCCATCCTCGTTGACAGCCAATGAGACCCAAGGCGAAATCCACCATCGGGAATCCTTTTCGAAATCACATCACCGTGGGCTTGTCGCGTACCAAAACTGATCGGCACTGCGCGCTTTTCCGGCGCGGAATATTCGTTGCCCTGATGCTGTTCGCCGCAGTGTCGCCTGCGGCGGCAGACTTCCGTCTGTGCAACAATACAAGCAGCCGGGTCGGCATTTCTCTCGGCTACAAGGATGCGGAAGGATGGACCACCGAAGGCTGGTGGAATCTTTCCGCGCGCTCCTGCGAAACGCTGCTGCGAGGTCAATTGGTGGCGCGATTCTATTATGTGTTTGCTGTCGACTACGACCGGGGCGGCGAGTGGTCCGGCAAAGCCTTCATGTGCACCCGCGACAAGGAATACACGATCCGCGGCATCGATGATTGTCTGGCGCGCGGCTACGACCGTGTGGGCTATTTCGAGGTCGATACCGGCGAACAGCGCTCCTGGACGGTGCAGCTCACCGATTCGAACGAGCAGATACCGCAGCGCTCGTTGCCACCGCAATATACACCGGTTATGCCCGGGATACCGGGATCGAACGATCCAATCACCCCGGGGCTTCCCTCTCACCTTCAACCGAGAGCGCCATCGCGATGAGACGAATGCGCCGTGCCAAGATCGTTGCAACCCTTGGACCGGCCTCGTCGGACCGCTCGATCATCGCCCGGCTGTTTGAGGCGGGCGCCGACGTATTCCGCATCAACATGAGCCATACCGCGCATGACAAAATGCGCGAGCTGGTCGCCACGATCCGCGACATCGAGCGCGAGCATGAACGTCCGATCGGCATCCTGGTTGATCTGCAAGGGCCGAAGCTG
>DATAIA010000639.1:0-5526 GCA_036262895.1 Xanthobacteraceae bacterium | reverse complement strand
ATCAATTTCAGCCAGCTACAACATTTAGATTCAGTAGCGCCGGCGAAGATACAGCGTCGTGTCAAGCCGTTGTCAAATCCTTGTTGCAACTGGCCTCTGAGCAAGGAATGAACTGCCCCAGACTGATTTTCCGGCCCGAGGTGGCTGCGGTCTCCAATCGTTTATTTAGCCGCAGTTTTGTCGGGCTTTGGCGACAAAAAGAGAAGCGACAGACTGTGTCTAGAGTCTGGAGCTCCAACTTGAAACGTTGACGCTGAGGAATGCGAGCTGCTTGTGGGTTGTCAGAAACAAGAAAATGCGGGCGCCTGCGGGTCCCGACAAAGCGCAATTTGATTCGTTAGGACTCACGGACGGGATCGTCGGACAACCGAAACTTATCCAGAAACGCGCTTCAGCGATATCAACGGTGACGTCCTCGAAGCCGACTTCTGGCCCGCTTGGGGTTTCCAAGGTTCAATTTCCGGTTTGCCCGTCATCCGTTCCGAATCAAATTTCGCCGCGACGTCCTCCCCCAAGCCAGACCCGTCAAACGCGACAACACACTCCCGTATTGTGTCGCGTTTGCATGAACTTATGGGTTAGTTCATGTCTCCTGAATTCCTATTTTGCGCTCCTCAAGGTAGGAGTCCAACACGCCGCAGCAAATCTTGGAAGCGTTGGTCCGATCGAAAGCGATCAAATACCGGATCGACGGCGAGATAGGACATCCACACCGCACGATCATCATAGGCACTCTGAAGCCACTTGAAGGTTTGCTCTTTGTCGTTCAGTGCAGCGTAGACTCGGGCCACACCATAGGGCGATACATAGCGATTCCTGGAAATCTGGAGCAGTTGAGCAATATTTTGAAGAGCTTCAGTCTTCCTTCCTGCCAGCGCATGGGCGACTCCCACCTCAGCCAAATACAGGGGGCTGCCTCCCGACAGGCTAGCCGCGATCTGCAGCTCACCTAGAGCTTCTTTATGCCGACCCGTTTGTGCGTAAGCTTCGCCCAGCAGCAAGTGAGCGGCGGCAAAGTTTGGGTCCAGCTCAATGGTGCTGCGGCTCTGTTCGATGGCGTCATCATATTTGCGTGCGAGATGATATCGGAGCGCCACCCATGTGCCGATCATTTGGTTGAGTGGGTCAAGTTTCGATGCCTCTTTAGCCTCGCTCAGAGCCTCGTAGTGCCGGCCTCTTATCGAGAGGTAATCTCCGTACCAATGGTGGGCATTTGGATACGATGGATCCAATTGCAATGCCCTTTTGAACTCAGACTCCGCCCCAGTCCAGTCCCACCTATGGTTAAGAACCAGTCCAAGTGAGGCGTGCGCCTCGGCGGAATATGGATCAATTTCAATCGCTTTGCGAGCCGCAGCCTCCGCCCTGGGAAGAGTTCGCGCCGGAGACGTGAAACCATGCCACGTGAGTCCGCTGTTGCAATCGGCCAATCCCGAGTAAGCGGGAACATAGAGAGGATCTCGGTCCATTGCTTGCTGAAAGTAAACCGATGCCTTTTGCAAGCCCTCGCCAGTCCTCTTGTTCCAGTAATAGCGACCTTTGAGGTAGGCCTCGTACGCTTCAGGATCTACAGTGCGGGGTCTTGCCATCTGATTCTGCGATCCTGTTGGCAGCGTAATACGGATTTGGTAAGCGATCGTTTTCGCCACAGAATCCTGCAAGGCCAAAATGTCTTTCAGTTCGCGGTCATAGCTTTCGGTCCAAAGATCGGTTTGATCGCGGACCTGAATCAACTGCACCGTAATGCGGACGCGTCCGGATTCGCGTCGAACACTACCTTGGAGCAGGTAGTCAGCATGCAGTTCTCTGCCGATTTGGTTTACCGGCAGGCTGCTACCTTTGTATCTGGCAACAGAGCCACGCGCAATGACGCTGAGGCGCTTGGGATTTAGCTTTCCAAGCTGGGCGATCATTTCTTCCGTCAAGCCGTCGCTAAAGAATTCCTGATCCGGGTCACGACTCAGATTGTCGAAGGGCAGAACCGCCAAGACTATTTCCTCAGAAGATGGCCTGTCGCGTATCTGTGGCCTGTGCCACACCCAATAACCCAACGCCGCCAGAAGGGAGACGGCAGCCAGGGCGATCCATGTAATCTTCGGGAGAAGCGGCGGACCGAGGCGGTGCCGACGGTCTAAACCTGGCTCTGGCTTTAGCCTCGCAGCGGCGACGAGCTCCGGCCCGGCATTTATGGGAGCAATAAAGCGATAACCGCGTTTTGCAACGGTTTCGACAAATCGGGGATTCTCGGCTGAATCTCCCAGGGCATCGCGGACTTTCTTGATGGCATTGTTGAGGCCCTGATCAAACGTGACGTAAACGTCAGTCGGCCAGACTCTCTGCTGCAGCTCCTCCCGGGTGACCACCTGGCCAGCGTGCTCGACGAGAACGATAAGCACTCTGAGCGGCTGATCTTGAACTTTGACCTTCACGCCTGACTTGTGCAGTTCGCCGGTTTTCAGATCGAGCTGAAACAAACCGAAACGAACAATCTCAGCAAGTGGAGTCAGCGGTTGCATGGGGCACGTCGCGGGGATTTTAGATTACCGCAGGAAAACCGCTCATGGAAGTTGGTTATCTACATTTCTATTCCGTTTAAGTTAAGCCACTTAGCCGATTATGAGGAGCTTACGATCAGAGTAGTTGGAGTTCCTGGACCGGAGCGTGAAACTGCGACTTCCGGCGAGCATCGCCGTGAGAGAAAGGATGCTTATGAAGAGGATTCTCCAATACGGGCTCACGTTGGTTCTGATCGCGAGCGCCTTCGTTACAAATGCAAAAGCAGCAGACTCAATCGCGGACTGGAACCAGATTGCCGAGACAGCGGTGAAAGCCGCCGGCCACGCGCCGCCAGTCGCGGCCCTGGATTTTGCGATAGTGCACTTGGCGATCTATGACGCAGTTGAATCCATCGACCGCCGCTATCAGCCCTACCGAACACACGTGCACCACGCGATCGGTTCTAAGAACGCGGCCGCAGCCAAAGCTGGCCATGACGTTCTGGTCGGGTTGTTCCCCGCGCAAAGCGCCATGCTCGACGCAGACTACGCTGACTTCCTGGCGACGAATAGCATTGACCCCGGCGACCCAGGAACACAGGTAGGTGCCCAGACTGCTGCGGCAATGCTGGCACTGCGCTCGAACGATGGGAGATTCCCTCCCAACCCACCGCCATTCATTGGTAGCGCCGAAATCGGCCAGTGGAGGCCTACCCCTTCCCTGTTGCCCGGCCCGCCACCGTCCTTTGCGCCCGGTCTGGTGCCTTGGGTAGCCAGCGTCACGCCATTCACTATGAAGAGCAACTCACAGTTTCGCGTAGATCCGCCGCCTCGTCTAACCAGCAATCGATGGGCTGAAGACTACAACGAGATAAAGGCTGTTGGATCCCTGACGAGCACGACGCGTACCATTGAGCAGACTGAGATTGGCTACTTCTGGGCAGATAGTGGACCGGTGTTGTGGCAGAACGCTCTGCGGTACATCTCCCGGAACTACCTGAATGACATCGGCGACTCGGCTCGCATGTATGCTTTGGCTGAAGCTTCTCTCGCTGATGCCCAGATCGCTTGCTGGGAGAGCAAGTACTTTTATAACTTTTGGCGGCCGATCACCGCAATTGGTCTGGGTGACCAGGATCGCAATGCACGAACGGATATCGATGTCACCTGGCAGCCACTGATCAACACACCCAACTTCCCTGAGTACCCATCGGGTCACGCTTCCACCAGCGGGGCGATTTCGTATGTTTTGCGACTTTTCTTCGGTAGCGATCTGTTGAACTTCCAGATGACAACAACTAACCCGAACGCCGCGCAGAAGACACGCTCTTTTAGCCGCCTCTCGCAAGCAGAGGACGAGGTCGTCGATGCGCGCGTTTACGTTGGAATTCATTACCGCAACACGGACCGCGTCTCCCAACTTCAAGGTCTACGCGTCGCCACTTGGGTCTTTAAGAACTATTTTCGTCCAGTCTACGATCAGCGCTTGGGGAACCATTAAGTCCTGACACTGCGGACGGCGGAATTACACAGGTATCGGCCAGCGCTCACGAGCCAAAGGAGTTGCTATGCTCTGGAAAAACGTTAACTATCACCAAGACAGTCGCAAATCAAGAATTGATGTCCGCAAATTGATGATCGCTACCATGCTGCTGGTCGTACTCGCATTGGGTGCGGCAGTTTTTGCTGGAAGCCATCTTCCAAATCCGCTAATCACTGTCAACGCCAACGGGTTGCTGAGCACGTACAGCACGGCGGGCGGAATCGATCTGTCCAACCCGTTCTTTCAAAGCCTTGGCACAAACGGCCGCTCCTGCGTCAGCTGCCATCAGCCCGGCGATGCCTGGACAATCACGCCACCACATATTCAAGCGCGCTTTTATTTCAGCGCCGGTAACGATCCAATCTTCCGCCCGAACGATGGCGCGAACTGTCCCAGCTCTGACGTCGCGACGTTTGAAGCGCGCAAATCGGCGTACAGCTTGCTCTTAACGAAAGGCTTGATCCGAGTTTCCCTACCAGTCCCACTCGGTGCTGATTTTACAATCCGGGACATTCATGACCCTTACGATTGTCCTGAAACGACCAATTCGCAGCCGGCGATGTATCGGCGACCGCTGCCCAGCACGAACCTGGGATTTTTGGCGACTGTAATGTGGGACGGTCGCGAGACGTTCGCGGCACAAGCGATCAGCGCCGACCTGGCGCACCAATCCATCGATGCCACCCTTGGCCACGCTCAAGCGGCGGCGCCGCCTACAGCTCAGCAGGGCTCTCAAATCGTAGCGTTCGAGAGCGCGCTGTATACGGCACAGACCTATGATTGGAAGGCCGGCGATCTCACGTCCCAGGGAGCGACCGGTGGTCCGAAGAGTTTGTCTGCGCAACCGTTTTATCTCGGCATCAACGATGTACTTGGAGCAGATCCAACCGGGGCACCGTTCAACCCGCTGGTATTTAGTGCCTATGAGGGCTGGACGAAGGCAACGGGAAAGAACGCTGCTATACGACAGTCGATTGCGCGCGGAGAAACACTCTTCAATAAGTTTCCTATCACCATAACTGGTGTCGCGGGTTTGAACGACCTGCCGGGGCTGCAGACCGTCAATGGAACGTGCACCACTTGTCATGACACGCCGAATGCCGGCAATCATTCGCTATCATTGGCGATTAAGATCGGCACGACCGATTATCCGGCAGTCCCGGCCCTCGATATTGCTGGCTTGCCCGTTTACACGGTCGCTTGCGCTAATGGATCGCGGCTGAAGGTCACAGATATTGGACGCGCCATGGTGACAGGCAAGTGCAGCGACGTCGGCAAATTGAAAGGTCCCATCTTGCGGGGGCTTGCCGCCCGCGCACCGTATTTTCACAATGGCGGAGCAAGGACGCTTCTCGACGTAGTGCATTTCTATGACCAGCGCTTCTCGCTTAAGTTGACGAATCAACAGAAGCAAGACTTAGTAAATTTTCTGGATGTGCTGTGAGGAACGCCACAGGTCCGGAATCCCCAGTCCGGGCCTGCGACGTG
>DATAIA010000638.1:0-12320 GCA_036262895.1 Xanthobacteraceae bacterium | reverse complement strand
ATCGGCTTCGACCCGGATCAGACGCGCAGCAAAGAGGCGGAAGCGGCTGGTGTCATGCTGGCGCCGAATGCCGCTGCCGTTGCTGAAAAAGCCCCTGTTGTGCTGACGAGTTTGCCGAAACCCGAGGCGCTCGATGCGACCGTGCGTCAGATTGCTCAGGCCAAGCTGTCGCGCCGCATCATCGCCGAACTCAGTACGTTCACGCTTGAGGACAAGATGGCCGCGGAGGAGGTCTTGCGCGCAGCCGGTCACGTCTTGCTCGATTGCCCATTGAGCGGCACCGGCGCACAAGCCAAGGTGAAGGATCTGGTTGTCTATGCGAGCGGCGATAGCGCCAGCATCACAGCGCTTCAACCGTTATTCGCCGACTTTGCGCGGCAAGCGCGTGATCTCGGCGCCTTCGGCAACGGCATGAAAATGAAGTTCGTCGCCAATCTTCTGGTGGCCATCAACAACGTCGCAACCGCGGAAGCCTTCGTTCTCGGCATGAAGGCCGGCCTCGATCCCAAGCATATTTTCGAGCTGGTGAGCGCGGGCGCGGGCAATTCCCGGGTATTTGAGCTGCGCGGACCGATGATGGTGGACAATCGTTACGACGGCGACAATGTCACGATGAAAGTCTCGATCTGGCAAAAAGATATGTCCGTGATCGGCGACTATGCCCAAAGCATCGGTTCTCCGACGCCGCTGTTTAGCGCGTGCGAGCCCTATTATGCGGCCGCGATGTCGAACGGCCGCGCCAACGAGGATACAGCATCCGTCTGTGCGGTGCTGGAAGCAATGGCTGGGATTAAGCGCAAGTAGATTTTTTGCGTTATAGTTGTTTGTTCTGCGCCGGCGTGATTGCAATAAATATCTATTGCTTCGGAAGTTCCGCAAACAGAGCCCCCCACCCCTAACCCCTCCCCACCACGCGCAAACGCGCGTCGGGGGGAGGGGAACGACCAAACACCTGCTTCTAAATGTATGGCCGCAAATTCTGCAACCTGATTCCCCTCCCCCCGCGTGAGCGGTGGGGAGGGGTTAGGGGTGGGGGGATTTTTCTCGAAACGCGTTTCAATCTGCTTCGAAACATCATCGATGATGTGTGTGCATTCTGAGCTTGTGATCTTTAGTGCCACTGTCCGTGTTTGCATTTTGCACTGCGTCACTCTTCCCGGAAGACAACGTTGACCTTTACATCATGGAACACATTGGTCGATGATGCTCCCATAAGGCGACACTGGTTCCATCCGAAAAAAGTCGCCGAAGGGAGGAGTAAATGTCTGGGAAGCTGACGCGTCGTACGTTTTTGGCGAGCACTGCTGCCGCAGGCGCCGCCGCAACCAGCACATTCAATTTTCCTGCGCCTGCCATTGCGCAGGCCTCGCCATTCAAGATTGGGATGCTCACCGTAAAGACCGGCCCGCTTGCGCAGGGCGGTATTCAGATGGAACAGGGTCTTTCCGTTTTCCTGAAGGAAAAGGGCAACACGCTGGCCGGGCGCAAGGTGGAACTGGTTTCCGCCGATACCGGTGGCAATCCTGCGGGAGCAAAGACCAAAGCGCAGGAACTCATCGAGCGCGATAAGGTCAATATCATTCTCGGACCGCTTGCCGCTTTCGAGTTGCTGGCAATTACGGACTACGTTCGCGACAACGCCACACCACTGATGAGCATTGCAGCGGCGGAAGACGTGACGCAGCGCAAGGCGAACCCGTTCGTCATCCGCCCGTCGTCGACATCGGCACAGTGCTGCCACGTCATCGCTGATTACGCGGCGAAGGAGCTCGGTTACAAACGCGCGGCGACCATCTCGGAGGATTTCGCGTTCGGCTACGAACAAATGTCCGGCTTTCAACGCGTGTTCGAGGATGCCGGTGGCAAGGTGGTCAAGAAATTGTGGCCGCCGCTTGTGACGCCCGACTACACACCGTACATCGCGCAAATCAAGAATGTCGATTGCGTTTTCAATGGGTTTGCCGGCTCCAATCCGGTGAAGTTCATGCGCGCCTACGCGGATCTCGGTGTGAAGATTCCGCTGCTTGGTGGCTGGACCGCCATGGACGATGCGCTTCTTCGCAGTCTTGGTGACGAAGCGCTCGGGGTTATCTCGGCTGCCTGGTACTCGGCCGAGCATTCAAGCCCCAGCAATCAACGTTTCATTGCGGCCATGGCCAAGGATTACAACGTGCTGCCGGGCGGTTATTCGGCAGGCATGTATATCGCCGGTCAATGCGTTGAGGCAGCCATTGAAGCGCTCGGCAGCAAATCGGACGATCGCACCGCGCTTGCGGAAGCACTGCACAAGGTTTCCATTACCGATACGCCCCGTGGACCGATCAGCTTCGATCACCTCGGTAATGTCGTCGGTGATGTCTTCATCCGCAAATGCGAGAAGAAGGACGGCAAGCTGGTGAACACCGTGATCAAGACCTATCCGAAGGTCAGCCAGTTCTGGACCTATCCGGAAAAGGAGTTTCTGGCTCAACCGGTGTATGGGCGTGACACGCCGCCGGCAAAAAATCTTGAAAATTGAGCTAAGAGTACGAGGCGCTGGTCAGGGTTTGTAAGAAGACGCTTTCCAGCGCCTCGTCCGTCTCCGCAAACATCTCCGCGGAGACCATACGTTAGACACATCGCAACATCCCGGATCGCACGCATGCGGCCGGAAACGATGACGGGTGGCGGCGCATGTCGAGCGTTGAACTCACACTTGCGGTGAACAGCATCGCATTGGGCGGACTGCTCTTTTTATTGTCTTCCGGTTTTTCGCTGATCTTTGGCCTGATGCGTATCCCGAACCTGATGCATGGATCGTTTTTCATGCTTGGCGGTTATTTCGGGGTCACGTTGCTCGACAAACGCATCGGTCTTAATTTCTGGCTGGCGGCGCTGATCAGCGCTGTCGCGATGGGAATCATCGGAGGCTTTATCGAGCGCGTTCTGCTGCGCCGCTTGAACGGCCAGGAACTTCCGCAGGTTCTGCTCACGCTCGGACTGTCCTTTATCGTCGCGGATATTTCGCTGATGATCTGGACCGGAGATCCATGGCAACCGGCAACGCCCAATCATCTGCGTGGGGCATTGCAAGTCGGCGGAATGTTTTTTCCTTACTTCAGACTTGCCGTTGTCATGGTTGCGGTTGTGATTGCGATCGCCCTCTGGGTTTTGGTCGATTGGACGCGGCTGGGCGCCATGATCCGCGCCGGTGTCGATGACGCGCCGATCGCCCGGGTCATCGGCATTAAAGTCTCGCAGTTGTTTACGCTGATCTTTGCTCTCGGTGCCGCCCTTGCCGGCTTCGCGGGTGTGGTCGGAGCACCGATCCTTTCGGTTTACCCGGGGCTTGATGCGGAAATGCTGCCGCTCGCACTTATTATTGTCATTCTCGGCGGGACCGGCAGTCTGCTTGGCGCGTTGGTCGGCAGTTTTATCATTGGCTTCCTCTATAACTTCGGTTTGGCCAAGGCGCCGGACCTTGCCTACGTCATTCTGTTTCTGCCCATGCTTCTGGTGCTGGTGCTGCGCCCGCAAGGGCTGTTCGGACGGCCGCTTTCATGAGCCACATTCTCACGAGCAATCGGGTGTGGAAATCGGGATCGCTTGCGGCGGTTCTGCTTCTACTCCTCACATTGCCGCTGTGGGTTAGCAGTTCCTATTACATCAACATTACCAGCCAGATCCTGCTGTTCGCCATTTTCGCGCTCGCGCTCAATGTATTGGTCGGTTATGGCGGCCTCGTTTCGCTCGGTCATGCCGGTCTGTTCGCCATATCCGGTTATACGGCCGGCCTGTTGTTACAGGCAGGCTACGGCCATCTGGTTGCAGATCTTGCCGCCATCGGTCTGACCCTGATTGCCTCGGCAATCTTTGCGATGCTGGCGCTGCGCGCAAGCGGTATCGGTTTTCTGATGATCTCGCTTGCGATCGGTCAAATCATCTGGGGCGTTTGCTATCGGTGGCAAAGCCTCACGAACGGCGACAACGGGGTGAATGTTCCAACGCGACCGGCGCCGTTCGGATTTTCGCTCGCTCATGCGCCTTCATTCTATTACGCAGTGTTGCTGATATTTCTACTGGCCTGCCTGACGATTGCAATTTTTGTGCGTTCGCCGTTTGGTGCAAGCCTGCGTGGCACGCGCGATCAGCCCCGCCGCATGAATGCGCTTGGGTTTAATGTGTGGCTGGTCCGTTTCCTCGGCTTTCTGTTCTCCGGTTTCTGGACCGGCGTCGCCGGCCTTTTGTTCGTTTATTACAATCAGTTTGTGAGCCCGCAGGTGGCCGCGCTGCAGACCTCAGCGGAAACCCTGCTGATGGTGATTTCAGGCGGCACCGCAACGCTTCTTGGTCCGATTGCCGGCTCCGCCATTGTCGTGATCATGAAAAACGTGGCGAGCGCTTATATCGAGCGCTGGAATCTGGTGCTGGGCATTATCTTTGTTGCGATCATCACGTTCATGCCGGAGGGGTTGGTGCCTGGCTCCATCCGATTATGGAAGATGGGTCTTCGCGCCTTTAGTGCCGAAAAGAAGAATGTTCTCCGCAATGTCGGAGCCCCTCCACCATGAGCGCGCTCACGCTGACAAATTTGCATAAATCGTTCGGCGGCTTGCGGGTGACGCGTGGCGTCAATCTCAATGTCGAACCGGGCGAGAGGCGGTTGATCATCGGGCCGAACGGCGCCGGCAAGACGACATTATTCAACCAGATCACCGGTGAAATCACGCCCGATAGTGGGACAATCTCGCTGTTTGGACAAGACATTACCAAAACCGCAAGCCGGCGGCGTGCGCATCTCGGGATGGCGCGCACCTATCAGATCATCACGCTGTTCGGACGGGATACCATTTTACGAAATGTGACTCTGGCGCTGTTGGGCCTGTCGCCGTTGCGCTGGAACCCTTTTACGCCGCTTGATCGCCAGGCGCATTTGATCGAACAAGCCCACACTGCGCTCAAGCAGGTCGGGCTCACGCATATTGCCGAGCGGCCGCTTGCACAGACGTCCTATGGTGAGCGCCGTCGCGTTGAAATCGCCATGGCGCTGGCACAGAAGCCGAAAGTGCTGCTGCTTGATGAGCCGTTCGCGGGGCTTTCCATCGACGAACGGCACGACGTCAAGGAGCTGCTGCTCGCCATCCCCAAAGAGGTGACCGTCGTGATGATCGAGCACAACATGGATGTGGCGCTCGATTTTGCCGAAAAGATCTCGCTTCTGCATTTCGGTGAAGTGGTGGTTGAGGGGACCCGCGCCGAGGTCGTTGCTGATCCGCGCACACGTGAGGTGTACCTTGGCCACACATGAAGCGCTTGCGCTCAGAGATGTCGATGCCTTCTACGGCGACAGCCACGTGCTGGAAGACGTATCGTTCGTCCTCGGCGAAGCGCGCATGCTTGGTCTGCTTGGCCGCAACGGCGCCGGCAAGTCGACCTGCCTGAATGTCGCGGTCGGACTGCTTTCGCCACGCCACGGCGATGTGGTTGTCTTCGGCCAATCCACAGCAAAACTGCCGCCAGAGCAAATTGCCTCGCATGGCGTCGCACTCGTTCCGCAGGGGCGACGGATTTTCCGCAGCCTGACCGTGAAAGAAAACCTGATCGTCGCGGCGCGTAAGCCGATCGATAATAAACATGCGCCGTGGACGCTTGAGACGGTCTTCGCCATGTTTCCGCGCCTGGAGGAACGGAAGAATCAGATGGCGGCCTTCATGTCGGGCGGCGAACAGCAAATGCTGGCAATCGGCCGAGCCTTGATGGGCAATCCGCGTGTGCTGCTGATGGATGAACCGTCCGAGGGTCTGGCCCCGCAAATCGTCGCCGAAGTCATGGCAACCATTCGCAAATTAAAAGAGAGCGGGCTCTCAATAGTTCTGGTCGAACAAAGCCCAAAACTGGTATTCGATCTCGCCGACGATATCGTCATCCTCAATAGCGGGCGTGTGGCAGTGACCGAGAGTGCTGCGACCCTTCGCGAGGGACAAGTCGATCTGGTGCAACATCTCGGCGTGTTTTGATTGCAGTGAACGGCAAGGAAGCTGCAAGGGAATTGGCAAGGAAGTTGGCAAGGAAGCTGGAATGTCGAAGATCTGGAATAAATATGCGGACACCGCGGCGCGCACGCATGGCAAACGCGGACGCGATGTGCGGCCGAAGAGCGTCACCATCGACATTCATGCTCATGCGGCTGTTCCCGCGGCGGCAAAATTCGTCGGCGACAATCTCGATGTCTCGACCATTCCGCTGGCGCACTTTGCCTCCGCGCATACGAAGGAGCTCAACGCCAAACAGGAAGGCGACATTCGCTCGCGCATGACTGATTATGACGATCGCCTGCGCGACATGGATGAAATGGGAGTAGACATTCAGTTCGTGATGCCGCCGCCGCCTCAGCTTTATCATACGGTAAAGCTCGACATCGCCGTGCCGGCTGCGCGAATCGTCAATGAGGGGATTGCGGAATATACCTCGCGCCACGCGGACCGGCTCATTCCATGCGGCACCGTGCCGATGCAGGACGGGCATGAGGCGGCAAAAGAATTAGAGTACTGCGTCAAAACGCTCGGCTTCAAAGGTGTCGAAATTCTCACCAATGTGAACGGCAAGGAATTATCCGATCCCGCCTTCGAGCCGTTCTGGAAAAAAGCCGAAGAACTTGGTGCGCTGGTTGTTCTTCACCCCAATGGGTTTACCGAGGGGCGGCGGCTTTCTCAGCATTATTTCAACAACGTCATCGGCAACCCGTTCGAAACGACGCTTGCTTTGCATTATTTGATTTTCGACGGCGTACTGGAGCGTTACCCCAATCTGAAAATTCTCGCGGTCCATGGCGGCGGTTATCTCGCGGCTTATTCCGGTCGTATCGATCATGCCTGGGGCGCGCGGTCGGATTGCCACAATGGATTGCCGCACCCGCCGACGAGCTATCTCAAAAAGATTTATTTCGACACGGTCGTTTTCACGCCGCTTCAATTGGAAACTTTGGTGAAGACGTTCGGGGTTGAGCGCATTGTAATGGGAACCGACTTCCCCTTCGATATGCTTGAGCATGATCCGATCGGGCACATCGCCGCGATCGAAGCGTTTGACGACAAAACCCGTGCGGCGCTTGCCGGGAATAACGCGAAGCAATTGTTGGGGCTTTAATTATCCAGGAAATCCACCAGCGCGGTTTCCCTGAGCACCGCTTCATTAGTGCTGTATCGTTTGGCGCTTCGCTGTTCTTCCTGCGATTTGGTGGCTTGCAAATAGGCGCCGAGGTGGCGGGCCTGTTCGACAATTCGGCGTCCGATAGGCAAGCGCATCGCTTCGAAGCGTTTAAGGCCGCTTTCAACGTCAGTGCCTGTTAGTGCCTCTGCGAGAGCCAGCGCGTCGTCGGCAGCCTTTGACACGCCCGCGCCCACGTGCGGCCGGATGAGGAACGCCGCATCACCAATCAAAGCGACACGCCCGAATGCCATCTGCGGCGTTTCCAAATCGTAGATCGGCTGCAGGATCGGCTCTTCGATCATCCGCACCAGTACGCGAAGTTGTGGCGCCAGCAGCCGCTCCGCGGCATCTCTCATGGCTTCAATTGCGGCGCGGCGGATCAACGGCGGGGGGATGGAGAGCGGATGAGTGGTGCCGGTTTCGTCCGTCAAGAGGTCGCGCAACTCGGTGTGTTCTTCCGCCGGGCGATACCAGATGACGTTCAATCGGCGGTGGCCCGGGCGCAAGTCATCGTCAAGGCCCGCGACCGGATAGGCGAGGAACTGCTCGCCCGGCGGTAGCCCGAACGTCATATAGGGAAAGACATCGCGTAATGAGGGCTCCGGCAGATTCGCTTCAAACAATAGCGCGCGCCAGGCAACGTATCCGGCATAAAGCGGGCCGGTATCCGGCAAGCATTGGCCGCGAAGCGTTGAGCGCAGGCCATCGGCGCCGACCAGGAGATCGGCTTTCCATTTTTCACCGTCGGAAAAGTAGGCGGTTACGGAAGCCGCATCTTGTTCGAAGCGAGTGAATAGTTTTGCCCGGGTATAATGCTTATCGCCGAACAGGTCGCGCAGGATGCGATAGACGCGCTCCCATGTTGTCAGAATTTGAGGACAGTCGCGCTCGGCGATGATATCGCCGGATCGATCGAGAATGCGGCGCTTCTGGACGTTCACGCCGAGGTCATGGGTTTCAACTCCAAAGCTCCTTAAGACCGAAACCAAGGCAGGCTGGGCAACAATGCCGGCGCCGCGTCCGGCGAGTTCGCTCTCGACGCGCTCGAAAACATCAACATTCCATCCGGCGCGCCGCAATATAAGTCCGCACAGCAGGCCGCTCATGGACCCGCCGATGATGATTGCATTGCGTGTTTGAGCCGTTAGCGCCATTTCGCCTCCGGTATCGCTTTGCTATATAAAGCATCAAGATGTCTTTGGAGGAACTGCCATGGCGATGAGCATGATGGAAAAGCAGGCTCTCACGAGGGACCTCACCAAATGGTCTCCGGAGCTGCAGGCGGAATTCGAACGGGAAGCTCAAAATCCCAATCCCTGCGTTGGCTCGTACCTGCTTTCGGAAAACGACAAGCTCCGCGTATGGATGATTAAGCTGGCGCCCGGCGAACGCATCGGTTTTCACCGGCATGTTCTTGATTATTTCTGGACTTCAGTAAACGGAGGTAAGGGACGTCAGCATCTGCAGGACGGCTCGACTGTCGAGTACACCTACTATCCCGGCGAGACCCGCCATGAAACCTACGCGTCCGGCGAGTATAAGGTTCACGATCTTACCAATCTCGGTGATAGCGAGATGATTTTCATGACGGTGGAATCTCTCAATAGCGCGAATACCCCGCTGCCCGTTCCGCAGTCTGTCCGACTTGCAAATCAGGCGAAGTAAAGCGGCTCTGATGCAGGTTTTGACAGGAATGTTCGGAGTTCAAACGGCTCGGTAACGCACGCATCCTGCGACGCCGGTCAATCCCCCGATCAAATCAATTGATCAGGCGCAAATACGTTTTTTGTGCCGCTCTCAAGGACGCAGAGAGTTTCAAGAAGGCTAAGCGAGGAAACGCAATGAAAAAGATGTCACGTTGTTACGTGCGGACACTGTTTGCTGGGATGCTCATCGCAATGCCGCTGAGTGCACAATCGGAAACGATCCGGATCGGCTTGCCAACCAAAACCTATTGGCCGACCACCGTTGCCGAGGCGGCGCAACACCAGAAGCTGTTTGAGAAGGAAGGAATTACCGCGGAGCTTACAATTTATCGCGGTGGTGCCGAAGCGTTCGAGGCGATGGCTGCGGGTGCCGCCGATCTTATTCTCGATCCGCCGTCGCTGGCTGCCGCAGGCCGGACCAAAGGCGTGATGTCGAAGGTTGTTGCCAACGGCTCGATGGGCAGTTTCGGCTGGCAATTGATGGTGCCGGTGAAATCGACCCTCGACGTGAAAGATCTCAACGGCAAGAAAGTTGCCATTACATCCGCCGGTTCCGGTTCAGATCTGCTGGCGCTGTGGACGATTCAGCACAAGAAAGTGGACTTCACCCGCGTCCCCGTCGGCGGTGGCGGTCTTGTTCCCAATCTTTTGGCCGGCAATGTTGAGGCCGCCGTGGTTTATTCGCCCTTGAGTTTCCAGGTCGCGAAATCCGGGGATGCCCGCGCAATCATCGATTACGGCAAAGACTTGCCGCCAAACCTTACCTCGGGTTGGATCGCGACCGATAAGCTTGCGCGCGAAAAACCGGAACTCGTGCAAAAAGCGCTGAATGCGCTCTACGGCGGATTGATGTTCATGCGTAACAACCGCGACGCCGCCATCAAGCTGATCGCCGAGTTATACGAAATGCCCGCAGACATTGCCGCTGCGGAGTATGAGAATACGATCCTGAAGCTTGAGACCGACGGCGGCATGAGCGCGCCTAACACCAAGGAAGCGCTTCAGCTTTCGTTGGATATGGCCAAACTCGGCGGCATGAAAGATCTCGCGCCCGCAGACGACATTATCTCCACTCAGTTCAAGCCTGTTCCGACAAAGCCCTGAGACCCGTGGAACGCGCTCTGGAAGTCAGACTTGCTCGTATCGCAATCGTTGCTGCGATGTTCGCGACGTGGGAAGTTCTGTCGCGGACGGGCATGGTCAGCCCTCGGCTACTTCCTTCGGCTTCCGATACATTCAATACGCTGATTGAATTGCTGCAGCGCGCGAGCGTGCGCAACGATCTTGTGGTGACGGCAGGCGAAGTAGTTGCGGCCTTCGTTCTTGCCGTGCCTGCGGGCGCATTGATCGGTTTCCTGATTGCGGAGAACCGCTATTTCGCCGAGGTGGTGAAGCCGCTGCTGTTTTTTGCCTTCAGCATTCCGAAGTCAATCTTTCTGCCGATGTTCATTCTGGTATTCGGTGTGGGCTTTTCGCAAAAGGTCGGGTTCGGTTTTTTCTCGACGATCTTCATCGTCATCATGTCGACAACGACCGCGGTCGATTCCGTAAAACTGGAATATCTGACCGTGGCCCGTTCCTACGGCGCGACGCCTCTGCAAACGGCGTGGCGCGTGTATCTTCCAAGCATGTTGCCGATACTGCTTGAAATGCTGCGCATATCCATGATCTTCAACCTCACGGGGGTTATTCTCGCCGAGATGTACGCCTCACGCGACGGTATCGGTCATCAGATCGCGATCTGGGGCGAGAACTTTCAGATGAAGCAGTTATTGGCCGGTGTTGTCCTGGTGGCTGTCATCGCTTTGATGTTCAACGAACTCGTCAGATGGATAGAAACACGATGCAGCCATTGGCGAGCATAGCAGCGGTTGAGTCTTCTCCAGAACGTGCCGGCGCGATCCAGGTCAACGGCATCGGCCAGACGTTCAAGACAAGATCGCAGGACGTGACCGCGTTGTCGGATGTCTCGTTTGAGATCAAACCGGGGCGCTTCGTTGTGTTGGTTGGGCCGAGCGGTTGCGGCAAATCGACGTTGTTGATGATGATGGCAGGGCTGCGTCGGCAAACCTCTGGCACCATTCTGATCAACGGTGCGCCAATTTCCGACCCGTATCCAGACCGTGTCGGCGTCGTATTTCAGGAAGCCAGTTTGTTTCCATGGCTGACCGCGGAAGAGAATGTTGAGTTTCCTCTGGCGCTGCGTGGCGTTGCCAAATCCGAGCGGCGTGCCAGGGCGCAGGATGCGCTAAAACTTGTCGGGCTTGACGGCTTCGGCAAGCGTCATCCGCACGAACTGTCGGGCGGCATGAAGCAACGCGTTTCGATTGCGCGCGGCCTGGTGCAGGATCCGCCGGTGTTGCTGATGGACGAGCCGTTCGCCGCACTTGATGAGCAAACCCGCATGACGATGGGCGACGAATTGCTGCGCATCTGGGCGGCGACGGGAAAAACCATTGTCTTCGTCACCCACAGCCTTACGGAAGCGGTTTATCTCGCCGATGAGGTGATGGTGATGTCGGCGCGGCCCGGTCGCATCGTTGATCGATTGATGATTCCGCTCCCACGCCCGCGTACTTACGAGATGTTGAGCGGCGAGACTTTCGGCGGCCTGCGCGATCGCATCTGGCAGCATATTCGCAAGTCGGTATGAGGCGGGGATGTCATCGGCCACGCTGCGTCGCATCATTGTCATCGCGCTGATCCTGTTGTGGGAGGTGCTGCCGCGTGCAGGGCTGATCCCGCAACTCTTCCTGCCGCCGTTGTCGTCGACGCTGGAAGCGGGCTGGCATGAACGAGCCGAATACGGCGGCGCGCTTCTGGTCACGCTTTATGAAGTTGCGATCTCGATGGCGATTGCCTGCGGGGGCGGCATTCTCGCCGGTGCCGTCGTCGGCAGCCTGCGGGGCTTGCGCATTATCGTTATACCGATGATGTCGAGCCTTTATGCCGTGCCGCTTGTGATCCTGTATCCGGTATTTACCGTGTGGCTCGGCATTGGCCCGCAATCCAAGATCGCGTTTGCGTCCATCTATGGATTCCTGCCAACAATGCTTGCAACGGCCGCCGGTATTCAGACCATCGATCCGCAATTGTTGCTCGCTGCCCGCAGTATGGGGGCGACGCTGAGCCAGCGCTTGGTGCGTGTCATCATCCCGGCTGCGATTCCGACGGTGCTGTCCGGTCTGCGTGTCGGAGGCGCGCTGGTGATTGTCGGGGTGGTTGTCTCCGAAATGCTGATTTCATCGGCGGGCGTCGGTTATCTGATTTCGCGGTATCGGACCATTCTCGACAGCCCTCATGTGTTTGCGGGCGTGCTGCTGGTGCTTGTCATGGCGATTGCCTTCAATGCTGCAATCCGGTGGATTGAGCGAAAGGCTGCGATCTGGCAAACCGGAATGCGTGCAGGGCAGGAGGCCGCCTTGC
>DATAIA010000637.1:0-8820 GCA_036262895.1 Xanthobacteraceae bacterium | reverse complement strand
ACTGATCGATACTGAAATTCATGCCAGCGGCGGGGAGCCTGACCGTGCCCACCGGCTCAGCCACATGGTGCCGATGAAGCGCGTCGGCACCGCCGAGGAAATCGCGAACGCCATCGTCTGGCTGATGTCGGACGAGGCTTCCTACGTGACCAGTGCCATTCTCGATGTGTCCGGCGGTCGCTGATCGCGTGTAATTATTCAGCCACAGGGTTACCAGTCATGGCCAATTACGATCTCGTTGTCATCGGCACCGGTCCAGGCGGATACGTCTGCGCGGTGCGGGCCGCCCAACTCGGGATGAAGGTCGCCGTGGTTGAGAAGAACGCGACGCTCGGCGGTACCTGCCTCAACATCGGATGCATGCCGTCGAAGGCATTGCTGCACGCGTCGGAAATGTTCGAGGAGGCTGGGCACAGCTTCGCCAAAATGGGCGTGGGCGTTCCCGCGCCGAAGCTCGATCTAGGCGCGATGATGAACTTCAAGCAGCAGGGCATCGACGGCAATGTGAAGGGCGTCGAGTTCCTGATGAAGAAAAACAAGATCGATGTCATCACGGGCAAGGGCAAGATAGCCGGCGCGGGTAAAGTCGAAGTGGCCGGCGCCGATGGCAAGGCTCAGTCGCTCGAAACCAAAAACATTGTCATCGCCACCGGCTCCGATGTCGCCCGGCTCAAGGGCATCGAGATCGATGAGAAGCGCATCGTGTCGTCGACAGGCGCGTTGTCGCTCGAGAAAGTGCCGCAGAAATTGCTGATTGTCGGTGCGGGAGTGATCGGCCTCGAATTGGGCTCGGTCTGGCACCGCCTCGGCGCGCAGGTCACGGTCGTGGAGTTTCTCGACCGGATCTTGCCCGGCATGGATGGCGAAGTCGCAAAGCAATTCCAGCGCATCCTCGAAAAGCAGGGCTTTGCGTTCAAGCTCGGCGCCAAGGTCACTGCCGTCGACACCTCGGGGAAGACCTTATCGGTGCAGGTCGAGCCGGCCGCCGGCGGCAAGTCCGAAACCGTGCAGGCTGACGTGGTGTTGGTCGCAATCGGCCGCGTTCCCTACACGGCAGGGCTTGGGCTGAAAGAGGCCGGGGTCGCGCTCGATGATCGCGGGCGGGTAAAGATCGATTCGCATTTCGCGACAAGCGTGAAAGGCATTTACGCCATTGGGGATGTGGTCGCGGGGCCGATGCTCGCGCACAAGGCGGAGGACGAAGGCGTCGCCGTTGCGGAGATTCTCGCCGGGCAGGCCGGACATGTGAACTACGACGCCATACCGGGCGTGGTGTATACCACGCCCGAGGTGTCGGCGGTGGGCAAGACCGAGGAAGAGCTGAAACAGGCCGGGGTGGCCTACACGTCAGGCAAATTCCCCTTTACGGCCAATGGTCGCTCCAAGGTCAACCAGACCACCGAAGGATTCGTAAAGATTCTCGCAGATGCGAAGACCGATCGCGTGCTCGGCGTTCACATTGTCGGCCGTGAAGCCGGTGAAATGATCCATGAAGCTTGTGTTTTGATGGAATTTGGCGGCTCCGCCGAAGACCTGGCACGAACCTGCCATGCCCATCCGACTCGCTCGGAAGCCATCAAGGAAGCGGCGCTTGCAGTCGGCAAGCGCGCGATCCATATGTGATGACAGCCCGGCAAGCCGGACAATTTGGATGATGCGGCGAATTCTTCAACCGATCTGGGTTCTGCTCGCGATCATCTTCCTGATCGAGGCCTGGCTGTGGGATCATCTCGAGCCGATCGTTGCATGGTTCGTGGCGCTGATCCCGCTACGCGCCTTCAAGCAATGGCTCGCTGATCGCGTCGACACTCTGTCCCCGGCGATGACCTTGATCGTCTTTGTCGTGCCGGTAATCCCGCTATTCCCGTTGAAGCTTGTCGGCTTCTGGCTGCTCGCACACGAACATTGGATGAGCGCGGTGCTCACGATCATCCTGGCCAAGTTCCTCGGTGTTGGCGTCGCTGCCTTTGTCTTCGATGTGACGCGAGACAAATTGCTGGAAATGAATTGGTTCGAATCGCTTTATGATTTCGTGATCGACGTGAGAGCGAAAGCAAGCGAGCTCGTCGAGCCCATCAAATCGCGAATCAGGGAAGCCTTGGGTGGCGATGGCAGCGGAAGCGGTTGGTCGTCACGCACGCTGCGGCTGATCCAGCGCTTCCGAAAAAGCGTGCACGAAGCGCGCTGATCTCAATCGCCTGCTCCCAGGATTCTTCCGACGCGTTTCTTCACGCGAACCGGCATCCACTTCGCTCGAAAACGCTCTAATGCAGGTGCAGCAGATGCGGCATGAACGCGCCGAGCGCGGTAAATGCAATCCCGGCTAGCGTCAACAGGCCCGAAATCCATGCCAATGCGATGATGCCGGTGATGATGGTCGCCGAAGCCAGCACGATGCCGATCTGAAACGCCGCCGACGCGAGCTCGAAATGATGATATTTCGCGGTGGCGAGGTCGCGCTCTTCCTCGGCGTGCTTGGCGCGTTCGGCAAGCTGCTCGGTGCCTTCGCCGGTTTCGGGCTCGGAACGATAGCGCCCGGCCGTTTTCTGCCAATCGTCGATCTGCTTTTGCAGCGCCGCCTTGGCGTTGGCGTCGCCCACGAGGCCGAGGCTTAGTTTTGATTGGTCCGAAGCCGTCTGAACCACGGTCCGACGAATGCTCTTGGCCTGAAAGAATGCCCAAAGGTTCGAAGCCTCGACGTTCTTGCTGATGGATTCAGTCTGGGCGCCCTTCCCGAGCGTTTCCGAAAGCGCAAGGAAGAGCGCAATCACCGCAATCAGCAGTGCGATCTTCTTGTTCTCGCCTGAAGCGTGCTCGACGTGCTCGGCATGCTCCATGCTTTCGTGTGCGCTCATGATTGCCTCCCGGGTGGGCCCACCTCAACGATTGACCGAACAATTTCGTCTGCGCAAGAGCAAAGCGGATGCGAAGGTTGACGTCGGTTTTGAAAATACGCCTTCAGGCGCGCGGATGCGCCGTTTTATAGACCTCGAGCAGCCGCTCGCTATCGATGCCAGTGTAGATCTGCGTCGTCGAAAGCGAAGCATGGCCGAGCAGTTCCTGGATCGCACGCAAATCGCCTCCGCGGCCCAACAGGTGGGTCGCGAAGGAATGTCGTAGTGCGTGCGGCGTTGCGGTATCCGGCAAACCCAATGCACCGCGCAGCCGTTCCATCGTGAGCTGAATGATTCGGGGGCTGAGCGGTCCACCGCGGGCGCCGACAAAGATTGGCGCTTCCGGTGGCAATTGATGGGGGCACACCGCCACGTAGTTCTGCACGAGCTGCAGCACGTTTTGCAAAACGGGCACCATGCGAGTCTTGTTGCCCTTGCCGGTCACGACCAGCACGTCGCCAGCTCCGGGTAAAGGCACGTCGCGGCGTCGCAAACCAAGCGCTTCCGAAATGCGCAGCCCCGAGCCGTACAGCAGCGCCATCACCGCGGCATCGCGCGCCCAGATCCAGGGATCGCGGGTTTCGCCGGCGCGTTCCTCGGCGTCGGCAAACCGCTTCGCCGCGGTCACCGGAACCGGCTTAGGCAGGCTCTTGCCGATTTTGGGCGCGCGGATCGCTGATAATGCCCCGACCTTGCCGCTTCCCTCACGTTCGAGGAAGCGGCCGAACGAACGCAGACCGGCGAGCGCCCGCATCAACGAACGGCCGCCGATCGCGGAGCTGCGTCGCATCGCCATGAACGCCCTGATGTCGCTGGCTTCCAGCGCGGCGAAGCCCGCCAGCGTCACTCGTGCTCCCCAATGCTCGCTCAGAAAGGCGAGGCACTGGCGAACGTCGCGCGAATAGGCTTCGAGCGTTTTCGGCGACAATCGGCGCTCGCTGCGCAAATGGGCAAGCCAACGGGTCATTTCACGCGCGAGATCGTCGTCGGCGCAGTGGAGTTCGATCGGTTGCGCGAGAGCTGATTCGGCCATGGGTGGCTCAGCCAATGAGGTCTTCAAGGTGGCGTTGGCGCTTGATCATTTGTCGTGACTATATCGCACTTGTTTCGTTTACCGTTCACTAACTGACGTCCAGCGCTGCCGCACGCTGGCCCCAATCCGGTTGCGGTCCTAAGTTAGCGTGCGCCCTTCGGCTTCGAGTCTGATTCTGCGATGGACCATTCCACCCGTGCCGGCACGTCATCTGCATCGTCGACGCATGTCGTGGATGTGCTGGTGCCGGTCGCGCTCAATCAGAATTACTCATATCGGGTGCCCCGCGGCATGGAGCTAAAGCCCGGCGACATCGTCTGCGTGCCGCTGGGTCCGCGTGAGGTGGTCGCCGTGGTATGGGCTGAGAATGCCAGCCCCGATCCGCGGCTGCACAATCGCCTTAAGGACGTCGGGGAGAAACTCGACGTGCCGCCGCTCAAGCACGAATTGCGCTCCCTGGTCGATTGGGTCGCCAATTACACGCTATCGCCACGCGGCATGGTGCTGCGGATGTGCCTGCGGATGGGCGAGCATCTCGGCCCGGAGCGGGTCAGGATGGGCGTTCGCCTGGTTGCAGAACCACCCAGGCGCCTGACTCCGGCGCGACGGAGGCTGATCGAGGTGCTCTCGGATGGGCTGCTGCACGGAAAATCCGAAGCCGCCAGGGAAGCCGGAGTTAGCGCCGGCGTGATTGACGGCCTTGTCGATGAAGGCACGTTGATCACGCAGGCAATGCCGCGCGCGGTAGCGCCGCCCGCGCCCGATCCCTCATTCGCCACCCCTGAATTTTCCCGCCAGCAACGCACCGCGGTGGATGCCATGCGGGCGCTTGCGGCCAATGGCAGCTTCCATGTCGCGCTTCTCGACGGCGTCACCGGTTCGGGCAAAACCGAAGTGTACTTCGAGGCGATTGCCGAAGTCATCCGTCGTGGCAAACAATCATTGATCTTGATGCCGGAAATCGCGTTAACCGGACAGTTCCTCGATCGGTTCGCACAGCGCTTCGGCGTACGGCCGCTGGAATGGCATTCCGAACTGACGCCGCGTACGCGACAGCGCAATTGGGCCGCGATCGCGGCTGGCGAAGCGCCCGTCGTGGTTGGTGCGCGTTCGGCGCTGTTTTTGCCGTATGGCGACCTCGGATTGATCGTGGTCGATGAGGAGCACGACCAAGCCTACAAGCAGGATGACGGTGCGCACTACCACGCCCGCGACATGGCGGTGGTGCGCGCGCACATTGCCAAAATTCCCATTGTCCTGGCTTCGGCGACGCCATCGGTCGAGACCGAAGTGAATGCGCGCAAGGGCCGCTATCAGCGGATCGTGCTGCCCTCGCGGTTTGGCGGCCAGCACATGCCGCATATCGAGGCGATCGATTTGCGTCGCGAGGCGCCGCCGCGCGGTCGCTTCATTTCGCCAAGGCTCGCCGAACAGATACAGATTGCGGTCGAGCGCCGCGAGCAGGCACTGCTGTTTCTCAATCGGCGCGGTTATGCGCCGCTGACATTATGCCGGGGCTGCGGGCATCGGTTTGCCTGTACCATCTGCGACGCCTGGCTGGTCGATCACCGTTTTCGCAAGCGCCTGGTTTGCCATCATTGCGGCTTCTCGATGCCACGTCCGCACCTCTGCCCGCATTGCGCCGCCGAGGAATCACTGGTTGCGGTCGGTCCGGGCGTCGAACGCCTGCAGGAAGAAGCCGCTAACCTGTTCCCGACCGCGCGGACGATGGTGTTGTCGAGCGACCTGATCACATCGATTGAGACCATGCGCACTGAATTGAACGAGATCGCGGAGGGGCGCGTCGATATCATCATCGGCACGCAGCTCGTGGCCAAAGGCCATAACTTTCCCCGGCTCAACCTGGTCGGTGTGGTCGACGCCGATCTTGGGCTCGGCAACGGCGACCCTCGTGCCGCCGAGCGCACGTTTCAACTGCTCAACCAGGTGATCGGACGTGCCGGGCGCGATCAGGGACGCGGCGTCGGCTATTTGCAGACGCATCAACCCGAGCACCCCGTGATGAAGGCGCTGGTAGCGTGCGATCGCGCGGCGTTCTACGCGAGCGAGATCGAAAACCGGGAGCGCGCCGGCTATCCGCCGTTCGGCCGGTTGGCGAGTCTGATCATTTCGGCGGGCGATCGCCCGACCGCTGAAAGCTTTGCGCGCAAGCTTGCGGCGATTGCACCGATCGATCCGAGGATTCAAGTATTGGGACCTGCCGAAGCGCCGCTCGCAGTCATCAAGGGCCGTTATCGCTTCAGACTACTGGTCAAGGCGGCGCGGCTGGTCGACCTGTCGGAATATCTCCGCGAGTGGCTGGCGGCCGGCCCGAAGACAAAAGGCAATCTCAAGCTTGAGGTCGACGTCGATCCGCAAAGCTTTTTGTGAGGTGGGTTTAGAGGCTCAAGGTTGAGGTCGTTAGCTACGGCAAACATCGAACATAAAGAAAACCTGCCGTCGCTGACGACGGCAGGCTCTTTTGTTTCGGGCAGTTTCTCAGCCGAGAAGCCGGGGGTGGCCTAAGGTCAGATAACCTCGGCGGTTACGCGCCCGACGCCGGCTCCCGTCAGGCCGACCGCACGCGCGGCGGCGGTCGACAAGTCGAGCACACGGCCTCGGATGAATGGGCCGCGATCGTTGATTGTCACCACGACGCTGCGGCTACCGTGCGTCACCCGGAGCTTGGTCCCGAACGGCAGCGAACGGTGGGCCGCGGTCAGGGCATTCTGGTTGAAGCGCTGACCGGAGGCGGTTTTGCTCCCGGACTCGTTCCCGTAGTAGGAGGCAATCCCCGAGAAACTACGTCCTCCGATCGATGCGTTGGCATTGCGCCAGGCGCTTGTAGAAGAGCCGGCCGGGGCGTTGCTGGCTTGATGATGGCGATAGGAGTGATGTTGATGCCGATGCGATTTCGCCGAAGCTTCGGTGATGCTGCCACCGATCAGAACAGTTGCGGCGACGATGGCTAGCGCTGTGCGTTGCCGGGTGACGTTGCCCAGTCTCGGGTTTTTCAATTTCAGCTTACTCAGCATATATACAAGTCCCTCAAGATAGTATTGTCACATGTGTGACAAGTGGAACCCCCGCTCCATTTTGCACGGTTGCCGTTTGCGGGTCCAATGAGGCAGAAAAGCGGCTGTAATACCCGTTTGTCTCCGCCTGAAACAACTCGTTATCGAACTTAGCTTCTAGTCGAAGAACGAACAGTACTAGAATCGTTATATCTTTTACTTGGAGTTACCTAAAATTACTGCTGAATTAAGTTTTCTTCGGGAACTCCAAGTTTTCAGGCAAGTAATGATCGCCCTGATCGGCCCTGGTTCCACCGCATCTTTCATGGCAGCAGGCGTGCAAGCGGATGGAACGAATCCACTTTGGCAAGCGCGCTGAGTGTTGCGAGGGCATTGGTGCGCAGGCCAAAGGTGACCGTCGGTCGATGCATGCGGCATGGCGCGGCAGCGGCCTACGTTATGTTGCACCTGCGCTCACGCTATGTTAGCAAAGCCGCGATTTTAACGATCATGGTATTACCCATACCGGTCGAAAATCGAAGTCCCGCTTGAATTCCAAGGGCTTGGATCGCAGGCGCCGCATCGTTGGCGACGGTTTTCCCCTTGCGAGTTTGACAGCAAAAAGAGCGCGCTTGTGGCTGCAAAAGATCCGACCGTTTCGGGAGTGTCCGGCCGTTATGCAACGGCCCTATTCGAGCTGGCGCGCGATGAAAAAGTGGTCGATGCGGTCAAGAATGATCTCGATGCATTCGACACGATGCTGGCCGGCAGCACTGATCTCAAGCGGCTGGTCCGCAGCCCGGTGTTTTCGGCTGAGGCGCAGTCAAAAGCGCTGACCGCGGTCCTCGAGAGCGCCGGCATCACCGGCATTTCCGCGAACTTCCTGAAACTTCTCACCGCTAATCGCCGGCTGTTTGCGGTCACGGACGTGATCCGCGCATTCCGCGCTTTGGTTGCCAATTTCAAGGGCGAGGCGACCGCGGAAGTAACCGTAGCCGAGCCGCTCAGCGACAAAAATCTCGACTCCCTGAAAGCCGCACTGAAGTCGGTGACCGGCAAGGACGTCGCGCTCAACGTCAAAGTCGATCGTTCCATTATCGGCGGCCTGGTGGTCAAGCTCGGCAGTCGCATGGTGGATAGTTCGCTTCGCACCAAACTCAATTCGATCAAGCACGCGATGAAAGAGGCAGGCTGATGGATATCCGCGCCGCGGAAATTTCCGCGATCCTCAAGGATCAGATCAAGAATTTTGGCCAGGAAGCCGAGGTTTCCGAAGTCGGGCAGGTGTTGTCTGTTGGTGACGGCATCGCGCGCGTCTACGGCCTCGACAATGTCCAGGCCGGCGAAATGGTCGAGTTCGAAAACGGCACCCGCGGTATGGCGCTGAACCTCGAAACCGACAACGTCGGCATCGTGATCTTCGGCGCAGACCGCGAGATCAAGGAAGGCCAGACCGTCAAGCGCACCCGCGCCATCGTCGATACGCCGGTCGGCAAAGGCCTGCTGGGCCGCGTGGTCGACGCGCTCGGCAATCCGATCGATGGCAAGGGCCCGATCCAGGCGACCGAGCGCAAGCGCGTTGACGTCAAGGCACCCGGCATCATTCCGCGCAAATCGGTCAACGAGCCGATGGCAACTGGCCTGAAGGCCATCGACGCGCTGATCCCGATCGGCCGCGGCCAGCGCGAGCTGATCATCGGCGATCGGCAAACCGGCAAGACCGCGATTGCTCTGGACAGCATCCTGAACCAGAAGCCGCTCAACGCCCAGCCGGACGAGAAGATCAAGCTGTATTGCGTCTATGTCGCGATCGGCCAGAAGCGTTCGACCGTTGCCCAGTTCGTCAAGGTGCTCGAAGAGCAGGGCGCGCTGGAATATT
>DATAIA010000636.1:0-20123 GCA_036262895.1 Xanthobacteraceae bacterium | reverse complement strand
GTTGCTGCAAGTTAAGATCAACGAAGGTGCGCTCTATCCGACGCTGGGCGTGCAGGTGAGTGCACAGCAAAGTTCGTTCCCGGTTCTTTCGACGACCAATCAATTTACCGCGTCGGCATTGGGAACCCTCACAGTGCCGGTCTATCAGGGCGGTGCGGAATATTCTCTGATCAGGCAGTCGAAAGAAAGCCTGGGGCAGCAGCGCATCAATCTTGAGCAGGTCAGGGATCAAACCCGGCAGCAGACGGTTGCTGCGTGGGGGCAGGTCGAGGCGACGAAGGCGCAAGTCCAGGCGGCTCAGACACAAGTTTCCTCATCTGAGGTCGCACTTAATGGTGTGCGCGAGGAAGCGCGCGTCGGTCAGCGAACCACTTTGGACGTGCTCAATGCGCAACAGGCGCTGGTGAATGCGCGTATTGCTCTGGTCACCGCGCAACATGATCGGGTGGTTGCTTCTTACAATCTGCTTTCCGCAACTGGCAGGCTCTCGCCGCTGGTGCTTGGACTACCGACGGAGACTTACGATCCGATGGTCCATTACCAGCAAGTGCGTGATGCTTGGGGCGGCGTGCGGACTCCTGATGGCCGCTAACGCACGCGAAGCGTAACGCGGCAATCGTGAGTTTCAGCGCTCTACATCGCAGCATCAGAGACGCGCGCTGCGTTTCTCTCCGAGAGTCTCAACAGTTTGTAGTTTAGCAATATCCTGTCCACAGGCTGTTGCTTGCGTTCGGTTTTTGTCATGCCATACTCCCGACGCTCGAAGCGCTCCTCGCTGGAACGATTCGTTAGGGCGCGACAGCAGATACGGAATTTGTTTCGTGTTTGTTTTGTGCTCAGTGGTGTGGAACTGGCGTGTGGAGTGGGGTCTCTTTGCGAATGTTTGAATCAAAGGACCTCTAGAAAGTATAAGTTGCTAGTGGAGTTTGGGGTTTGAAATTCGCTTCGCGAGCCCGCACCCAGGTGGGTAGCGAATGTCAAATCCACTCCACTAGGGATGTGGCTGCCGCGTTTGTGCGCGGTATTACGAGGATGCGGTAATGACGCAGCCAGCGAAGGCGCAAGAGCCGTCGATGGAGGAGATTCTTGCCTCCATTCGTCGTATTATCGCTGACGATGATGCTGCCAAAGAACCTGAGAAGGCAGCGGCGCCGCCGCCACCGCCGCCACCTAAACCTGCTCCTGCCGCCAAGGCGCCTCCACCGCCGCCGCCTCCACCTGCTCCAGAGCCTTCAAAAGCAATGGGACAGGATGACATCGATGCGATGCTGTCCGGACTTGATGATGAGCCGGAGCCTGCTCCCAAACCGGCGCCAGAACCCGAAGTGCTTGAGTTGACTGAGGCGATGGCTGCGCCGGAAGCGGAGGCAGCAAGTTTTCGCACAATTGATGCAATGCAAGACGTTGTGTTCGACGAGCCCGCTCCTCGCCCTGAACCGGCGATGCCTGCGCCAATCGACGAATCTGAATCGCTGCTTTCTACCGCGACCAGTGCAGCGGTTAATTCCGCGTTCGGTTCGCTAGCGCATTCAATGATGGTGACGAACTCCAAGACGCTTGAAGATCTCGTCAAGGAATTGCTGCGCCCGCTTCTCAAAGGCTGGCTCGACGACAATCTGCCGGCCTTGGTTGAGCGAATTGTCAGAACCGAGATCGAAAGAGCCGCGCGGAGCCCGCAGCGCTAATAAGCAGCTTGGCGCTTTGCGCTAGCCTTCGCGGTGCGAGTTTTTCCGACTCATTCTCCGGCAGGCAGATCAACCTGTTCCTCTGCGCGAAACGTGCGCTCAGTTTCTCCAGCCGTAAAACGTGGAGGAGGCAGGAGGTATCGATTTGTTATTTCGGTTGTTTGTGACGTGTCCTGTACCAAGGACTCATTACGCCGCGCGTACAGTCGCCGAAAATTTGGCCACTTCGTCCTTGAGACTGCCGGCCTGACCGGCAAGTGATTGGGTCGACGAAAGGAGCTGAGAGGCCGGCGCCCTGGTTCAGCTGGCAACTATCGGTAACCACCTTGCTGGTGCCCTGGCCGGGTTTCATGCGCCCGAGTAAGCCGGATGAGATAGCGGGTTTGCGGCCGCAAACAAATATCGCCTGAACTCACGACTTCTTGTTGAGTAGCCGCGAGAGCCAAAAGCCCAGGATTGGAAAACCGAGGGCCGCGATGCCAAATACTATGGGCGCTCCGAGACGGTCGACAATGGGTGCGGCCGCCGCAACACCAATGGTTTGCCCAAAGTAGAGCGCGGCGGCAAAAATCGCGACTGCAGTTCCCCGCGCTTCCGGTGTCATCTGGGTGGCGTTTGTCTGCAAGGTGTTGTGCATCATGTAAAAGCCGAGCCCGATAGCCGATACTGCAACGGGTGCAAGCCACCAGGTCGGCTCTGCCGCCAAAAGTACAAACGCCACAGCCAAAATAATACTGCCGTAAAGAACGAGTCCGGACTGGCCGAGCCACGGCACCAGCCGATTTGCCAGGACGGTATAAAGGAGGCCGCCTAGTCCAAAGGTTGCGACGACGGTTCCGACCATCGTGAAGCTCAAACCGAACCGCAAATGCAGGTCGGCACCGATATAGGTGAAGGCTCCAAAAGTTAGGGTGGACTCGATCAATACGGCAACGAGAATGATCCGCGCCCAAGGATTGCCCAGCACGGACGCATAGTCCGATATGAAATGCGATTTGTTTGAATCCGATTTCCGCTGGGCCTGCGTCAACGGATTGTTGACGAGCTCATTGATCAGCGCCGCCGCCGCGATCGCGAACAGCGCTGCCAGGAGGAAAAATACGTTTCGCCACCCGATCAGATCGCCGAGAATCCCACCCGCGGCCTGGCCAAACAATTGACCGGAAATCTGTCCCGAGAGGAAACGAGCGAGCACCTGTTGCCGCCGTTCGTAGGGAATAACATCTCCCACATACGCAATCGCAAGCGGGATGATCCAAGCCGCCGTTGCTCCCGATGCAAGCCGGGCGAGCGCCAGCGTGGTCAACGAGTTGGCGAGCCCGCATAGAAGAACAATGATCGCAGATAGAGCGGTTGCGATGGCGATGGTCTTGTATTTGCCGAACCGGTCACCAATCGGCCCGACGATTAATTGAATCGAGCTGTGCGTGAACGCGTAAGCCGTCACGACGATAGAAGCCGCTCCAACCGTCGTTGCCATATCGGCGGCAATCTGCGGCAGCAGCGTGTCGGACACGCGGACCATCGATTGCCCGGCAAAGCCGGCGATCGCGAGACAGACAATCGCACGGGTGGGAGAGGGCTGGGACAGGGACACGGTTGGAATGGGCTCTGTGGGTGCCGATATTGTGCGCAAACGTTTAGACCGGGGCGCTGCAGTTTTAAAGTCTTCAGGGCAGGACCCGTATGCGGGCCTCTGATCTTTATGAGACTTGCCCGACGTCCTTAGTATCTACTTGAGATGGCGGGGTCGGACGGGGGCGCTGTCGGCAGGGGCTTTGGTCGCCCCATTCACGCTCTTGAATCGAGAACGTTGACAGGCATGAGAGCACCGGGCTTTTTACGCCCCAGTCGGGCTAGTGTGGTGGATTTGATGTCGTATAGGAAGGTCCAATCCAAGAACCACACTGGGACACTAGTTCCGGCGGATTTTACTCAACGAATAACCGGCGCCGGAGACGATCGCGATGATCGATAAAACCTACCAGCCTTCCGAGATGGAAGGACGAATTTACGCGGCCTGGGAAGAGTCGGGCGCTTTTCGCTCCAGTCGGCCGGGCCGGCAAGGGGCCAGCCCATATTGCATCGTTATTCCGCCGCCGAATGTCACGGGGTCGCTCCATATGGGGCATGCCCTCAACAATACGTTGCAGGATGTGCTCGTCCGTTTTGAGCGCATGCGCGGACGCGATGTGCTCTGGCAGGTTGGAACCGATCATGCCGGTATCGCGACGCAAATGGTGGTCGAGCGGCAGTTGATGGAGCGCAAGCAGCCGGGCCGTCGCGAGATGGGCCGGGCGGCGTTTCTCGACCGCGTCTGGGAATGGAAGGGGGAATCGGGCGGCACCATTATCCGGCAGCTGAAGCGGCTCGGCGCGTCCTGCGATTGGTCGCGTGAGCGCTTCACCATGGATGAAGGACTATCACGCGCGGTGCTCAAAGTGTTCGTCGAGCTTTATCGTGCGGGGTTGATTTACAAGGACAAGCGGCTCGTCAATTGGGATCCGAAACTACATACGGCGATCTCCGACCTTGAAGTCCAGCAAGTCGAGGTCAAAGGCAATCTTTGGCATTTCAAGTATCCAATCGAGGGGCTGGAGAACGAGTTCATCGTCGTTGCGACGACCCGGCCCGAGACGATGCTCGGCGATACCGCGGTTGCGGTCCATCCGGAAAACGAGCGGCTCAAACATTTGATCGGGAAAATGGCGATCCTGCCGTTGGTTGGTCGCCGCATTCCGATCGTTGCTGACGATTATGCCGACCCCGAAAAGGGAACCGGTGCGGTGAAGATTACGCCGGCGCACGACTTCAACGATTTCGAAGTGGGGCGGCGGCATAACTTGCCGTCGATCAGCGTGCTCGATGCGGAAGCGCAATTGAGCCTAAACGGTAATGAAAGTTTCCTCGCTGGTGTGCCGGCCTCCTCAGAGTTTGACGCCACGCTGCAATTGCATGGGAGCGATCGATTTGCCGCGCGCAAGGTTATCGTCGAGCGCATGGAGGTTCTCGGTCTTCTCGATAAAATCGAGCCGCATGTGCACACGGTGCCGCACGGCGACCGTTCCGGTGTCGTTATCGAGCCGTTCCTGACGGACCAGTGGTATGTCGACGCAAAGACGCTTGCTGCACCCGCAAGTGCAGCCGTTCGCGATGGCCGTACGGTATTCGTGCCGAAGAATTGGGAAAAAACCTATTTCGAATGGATGGACAACATCCAGCCCTGGTGCATTTCGCGGCAGCTCTGGTGGGGGCATCAGATCCCGGCCTGGTACGGCCCTGACGGAAAGGTGTTTGTTGCTGAAAGCGAAGCCGGTGCGAAAGATGAAGCGACGAAGCATTACGGGCGCGACGTCGCGCTGACGCGCGATGAGGACGTGCTCGATACCTGGTTTTCGTCGGCGCTCTGGCCGTTTTCGACACTGGGCTGGCCGGATCAGACACCGGAGCTTCAACGCTATTACCCGACGAACGTGCTGGTTACCGGCTTTGACATCATCTTCTTCTGGGTTGCCCGCATGATGATGATGGGCCTCCATTTCATGAAGGAGGTGCCGTTCCATACGGTTTACATCCATGCACTCGTGCGCGACGAGCGCGGGCAGAAGATGTCGAAGTCGAAGGGCAATGTCATCGATCCGCTTGAGCTGATCGATCGATATGGTGCGGACGCGCTGCGATTTACGTTGGCGGCAATGGCCGCGCAGGGACGTGACATCAAACTCGCGACCAATCGCGTTGAGGGTTACCGCAATTTCGCGACCAAATTCTGGAATGCGGCGCGGTTTGCGGAAATGAATGGATGCACGCGTGTCCCATCCTTCGATCCGCGATCGGCTAAGGAAACGCTCAATCGCTGGATCGCTCATGAAACTGCGCATGCTGCTCGCGAGGTGACTGAGGCGCTGGAGAGCTATCGTTTCAATGAAGCCGCCGGCGCAATCTACCGGTTCGTCTGGAACGTTTACTGCGACTGGTATTTGGAACTGGCCAAGCCCGTTCTCCTGGGAGCCGACGGGCCGGCGAAGGACGAGACCCGGGCGATGGTTGCTTGGGCTCGCGACGAAATCCTCAAACTGCTGCATCCCTTCATGCCGTTCATTACGGAAGAGCTGTGGCGCGTGACGGCGGAGAATGAAGCGCCGCGAGATGAAACGCTGGTTCTTTCCTCCTGGCCACGGCTTGAAGGGCTAGAAGATGCGGCAGCGGAAACGGAGATCGGATGGCTTGTTGATCTTGTGACCGCTATCCGCTCGATCCGCGCCGAAATGAATGTACCGCCGGGCACCCAGGTGCCGCTGGTTTTGGCCGGCGCATCCGATGAAACAAAAGCGCGTGCCGGCCGTTGGGATGAGTTCCTTAAGCGATTGGCGCGGCTTTCCGGCATTGAGTTCGCGGCGGAAGCGCCTACCGGGTCGGTCCAATTGGTGGTGCGTGGTGATGTAGCGGCACTGCCGCTGAAAGGCGTGATCGATCTCGTTGCGGAACGTGCCCGGCTCGAAAAGGAGATGGGCAAGGTGATCGCGGACATTGCGCGGGTCGATGCCAAGCTCTCGAATGCCGATTTCATGCGGCGCGCCCCCGAAGAAGTGGTCGATGGCGAGCGAGAGAAGCGTGACGCGGCCATCGAGCGGCAGGAAAAAATCCGCGAGGCGCTGGAGAGGTTGCAGGCGGTGGGGTGAAACCGGCCTCATGGTTCGAGACGGCTTGCTGCGCAAGCCTCCTCACCATGAGGAATGACCCATCCCCCTCATTGTGAGGAGGCTCGCTTTGGCGAGCCATCTCGAACCATGAGGCTCCGACAGGCGCGTGCTCCCTCTCACGAGAGGGTAAAGAGCTTCCTAACAAAGCAAAGCGCGCCAAACTGTTGCTTCGTAGCAACACGTTAACAACATTCGCGCAAAGGTTTGCCGGGTCGTGAGCACACGCCGCGATTCCGCCATACAAGTTCTCGAAGACCAGGGGGCGTGCCAAGCCGTTGTAAGACTGCCGGTTTTATAGGGCGGGCAGATTGCAATAGGGGGCAGGATTGATCATGGACGCAAAGACGAATCTCAAAAACAAGCTGCCAAGCCGCCATGTGACGGAAGGCCCGGAACGGGCGCCGCACCGCTCATACTATTACGCCATGGGGCTGACCACGGAGCAGATCCATCAGCCATTTGTTGGCGTGGCGAGCTGCTGGAACGAGGCTGCCCCTTGTAATATTGCGCTGATGCGCCAAGCGCAGGCCGTGAAGAAGGGAGTTGCCGCCGCCGGCGGTACGCCTCGCGAGTTCTGCACCATCACGGTTACCGACGGCATCGCCATGGGACACCAGGGTATGAAGTCGTCCCTGGCGTCCCGTGAGGTGATTGCCGATTCAGTCGAATTGACGATGCGCGGTCATAGCTATGACGCGTTGGTGGGCCTCGCCGGCTGCGACAAGTCATTGCCCGGCATGATGATGGTGATGTGCCGTCTCAATGTGCCGTCGATCTTTATCTACGGCGGGTCCATCCTGCCCGGCACCTTCAAAGGCAAACCGGTTACCGTTCAGGACGTCTTCGAAGCCGTTGGCCGTCATTCGGTCGGCGACATGTCGAGTGCCGACCTTGATGAGCTTGAGCAGGTGGCTTGTCCGTCCGCCGGCGCCTGCGGTGCGCAGTTTACCGCCAACACAATGGCGACCGTTTCCGAGGCGATTGGTCTTGCCTTGCCGTATTCGGCCGGTGCACCTGCGCCCTACGAAATCCGCGACCGGTTTTGCATGACGGCGGGCGAGCAGGTCATGGAGTTGTTGAAGCTCCGTATCCGCCCGCGTGACATCGTGACGCGAAAAGCGCTGGAAAACGCCGCCACTGTTGTTGCGGCTTCGGGTGGTTCGACCAATGCTGCCCTGCATTTGCCGGCTATTGCTCACGAATGCGGAATTGAATTCACGTTGTTTGACGTCGCGGAAATCTTCAAACGAACGCCCTATATCGCCGATCTGAAACCAGGCGGCCGTTATGTTGCCAAGGATCTGTTCGAGGTTGGCGGCATCCCGTTGTTGATGAAGACGCTGCTTGATCATGGCTACCTGCACGGAGACTGCATGACGGTCACCGGGCGCACGATTAGCGAGAACCTGAAGTCGGTGCAGTGGAATACCGATCAGGATGTCGTGCGTTCTGCCGATAAGCCGATCACACCAACGGGTGGGGTCGTCGGGCTGAAGGGCAATCTTGCTCCGCAAGGCGCGATCGTGAAGGTCGCCGGAATGACCGAACTCAAATTCACCGGCCCGGCGCGCTGCTTCGATGGCGAAGAGGCCTGTTTCGATGCCGTCAAAAACAAACGGTACAAAGAGGGCGACGTGCTGGTCATCCGCTACGAAGGACCGCGCGGCGGTCCTGGTATGCGTGAGATGCTTTCCACGACGGCCGCACTTTATGGGCAAGGCATGGGCGCGAAGGTCGCCCTGATCACAGATGGGCGCTTTTCGGGAGCGTCACGTGGTTTCTGCATTGGCCATATCGGTCCTGAAGCAGCGGTTGGTGGTCCGATCGGACTTTTACGCGATGGCGACATCATCGAGCTCGATGCCGAAACCGGCCGTATCGATGTTCGCCTGTCCGACGAGGAGCTCGCCGCGCGGAAGAAGGCGTGGAAGCCACGCGAGAATGACGCAACGTCAGGCTACCTCTGGAAATACGCTCAGCAGGTTGGACCGGCAGTTAATGGCGCGGTGACCCATCCTGGTGGTGCAGCCGAGAAGACGACCTATGCGGATATCTAACGGCATGCGCCTCACGTTACGACTGCTGGTGATCCCGCTCGGACTCTATGCCGGGTCCGCGCTGGGATTCGACGGCAATCCGGTCGTGACTGCGGGCACATCGCCAATCGAAGCATTCCGCTCCGGGACGCAGGCGCTTCGCGCCGGCGAGACGGCGCGGGCGCTTACATCGCTGCAATATGCTGCCGAACAAGGCCATGCGGTTGCGCAATGGAAGCTCGGCCGGATGTATGCCGACGGTAGCGGCGTTCCGCGCAACGATCTTGTTGCCTTTGAATATTTCAGCCGGATCGCCAATGCGCATGCGGAGGATAACCCCGCCACACCCGAAGCGCGATTTGTCGCCAACGCGTTTGTTGCGCTCGGCCAATATCACCTCAACGGTATCGCGAACTCACCGGTAAAGTCGGATCCGGTACGGGCGCGGGAAATGTTATTTTATGCGGCTTCGTACTTCGGCGACGCCGATGCGCAATATTATCTCGCGCGGCTTTACCTCGACGGTAAGGGCATGCCCGCGGAGCCGAAACAGGCGGCGCGCTGGCTTTGGTTGTCGGCAAACAAGGGGCAATATCGCGCGCAAGCGATGCTTGGGCAGATGCTGCTCAAGGGAGACGCCGTTCCCCGTCAGCCAGCGCGTGGTCTGATGTGGCTGACGCTTGCCCGCGACGGTGCCGGGGCGAACGAAGTGTGGATCAACGATCTTTACGATACCGCGTTCAAACAGGCGAACGACGAAGATCGGGCACTTGCGCTCACGTTCCTCGACCGCTGGCTTCGCGCACGGCGGGATTGAGAATTTGCAGGATGGGTTGAGCGAAGCGTAGTGAGCGATACCCATCGCTTTTCGCTCAACGCATCTTACGTCGCTCATGAAGATTGAAAATCATCGCAGAGTTGACGGCGGTGGAAAAACCAAAAGCCCCAGCATCGTGCCGGGGCTTTTTATTTGATAGTTGCCTCATATTTTGAACCCGAACTCAATGCTACTTCAGATTGAAATGTTTTAAAAGCAATCTTGATCAATCTGAGCATAATGCAATTATGGCGCGAGCTGTTGGTTGACGTGCAATTTTTTTGTGATATTCACTTGGAGTTGTATTGGACGCCATCTATCGCATTGCTCACTGTCTGGTGCCTACCGCTCGACAATAGCACAGCATTCCCCACGATGGGTCTGGAACACAACGTCGAGTGTATGGGCAGTTATGTTTCCTGCAGAATTTGATGGGCGGAGTTCCGATTCATTTATATTGCTCGACATCGTGCGCGCTGTTCTCAGCCGATGTGGTGGCGAGCGTTGGGCGGTTCGATCGACAGACGCGTGGTGCTATGTCACGCCACCATCGAGTTCTTCCCGGAAGCATGGGTGGAAATTGCACGTATCGGCAACTCCGTTGTCGGCGTCGCTAGTTTTGGCGCGAGCTGCTGCTGTGCTCGTTCGTCGCGGGGGGGCGTTTAAATTCGCGACCGATATTCGCCGCGTGATGGATCTGGCGGGCGCCTGGTATGACCGCGGTGGAAGCGCGAAGTTCATCACGGTGTATCCGGTCGATGACGAGCAGTTTCGACAACTTGCACATGAATTGGATAAGGTCACGAGCGATTTGTCAGGCCCCCGAATTCTCTCTGACAAGCAGCTTCATCCCGACAGTCTTGTGCATTATCGGTATGGGGAGTTTTCACCTGACTCCATTTTCACCGAGGAGGGTGTGTTTGAGTCGCGGATGGTTGGCCCGGGCGGCAGCGTTGTGAAGGATGAGCGTCCCGCGTGGTTTTCGCCACCGAGCTGGGCGCCTCCACCATTTCCAGATCGCGCCGTAACGGCTGACGTTGCTCCGAAAACGATGTTGTTGATGGATCGATTCCGGGTAACGGGAGCAATTCGACACGCGAACAAGGGGGGCGTGTACCGTGCGATTGACGAGCTTGACGGCTCCGAGGTCATCGTCAAGCAGGCGCGAGCGCATGTGGGTGCCAGATTAGATGGTACAGATGTTCGTGATCGTCTGCGCGAAGAGGCGCGAATGCTGGATGTTTTGGCGTCGTTGTCAATCACTCCGGCGAAGGTCGCTCTGTTTGATCAGCAGGACGATCTCTTTCTGATCCAAGAATCAATACCCGGAGTATCGCTCCATCAGTGGGCAAAGGATCGCACAAGCGCGGCGGCATCAGAATTGGGTGGCGTTGCGGTGCTGGTCCAGCGGCTGATTGAACTGATGAGGTTGGTGCATCAGGCGGGATTCGTGATTCGCGATTTCAAACCCCAGAATGTGATGGTGCTACCCTCTCAACATGTCCGTCTGATCGACGTTGAGTGTGTAGCGAAGTTCGGCCAAAGGCGAACGAGGGCTGTTACACCGGGATTTGCGGCCCCGGAAGTGATTGCCGTAAATGAAAGGCAGATGATGAGCGTGCCGCAGCCGTCATCCGATCTTTTTAGTCTGGGCGTAACGCTATTTTGTATGATGACTGCATTGTCCCCGACGTGGGTAAGAGGTCGTCAAGGATTGCAACGCTCAGAGGACGAATTAAAGCAACTGCTTGATCACATCGCCACGAGCCATCCTCTTCTGAATGTGTTTGCCGATCTGATCGTTGGCCTGACGCGTCAAAATCCAGACGAGCGTTGGTCGTTGAAGCGGGCTGAAGAATTTGTTCGTGCCATTGATGCGCCAGCGATCAGCTCTATATCGTTATCCGCCGAACATCGGCATGCAAGGATGGACTGTTCGCCTGGTTTACTGGATCGAATACTGGCCGATAGTTTTCTCCACATGCAGCGATCAATGACTCCCCATGAGCCCATGCTATGGGAAAAATCCGCTGTACTGAATCATCGCGTCGATCCGTGCAACGCCTGGCAGGGCGCCGCGGGACCACTTGCGACCTTGACACACGCCGCGCGAGTGATTGACAGCCCCCCACTGCGTGAGACCGTGACTATCGCCACCAGGTGGATCGATGAGCGGCTGTTTGATATTCCCCGACTGCTGCCTGGATTGTGTTTCGGCCGCAGTGGCACAGCGTGGGCACTGCATGATGCCGCTCAATTGCTCGGCGACGAGCATCTGGTAGGCCGGGCGCTGGAGCTTGTCAGAGAACTTCCTGCTGAGTGGCATAGTGCCGACATTACACATGGTTTGTCGGGAGCGGGTATGGCGTGTCTGCACCTTTGGCAGGTCAGCGGCGCGGAGGACCTGCGGCAGCGGGCGGTCGCCTATGCCGACAACGTCCTCACCTCAGTGCGACGCTCTGGTGAAGACTGGCTATGGCCAAGAGCCAATGCCGACTCCAGATTGTCAGACGCTAACGTTTACGGCTTCGCTCATGGTGTCGCTGGTGCTGGTGCGTTTCTTCTGGCGGCTACGGAGGCGGTCAGCAGTCATGAGAGAAATGACAATCGGGATCAGAGATTCCTTCAAGCTGCGATCGGTGCGGGTGATACTCTGATCCGCGCGGCTCGTATTGACAGCGGAGCCGCTCGTTGGCCGGTAGCGGTTGGGAGTGATGATTTCGCCAAAGTGCATTGGTGTGGCGGGTCGGCTGGCATCGGAAGTTTTCTGATCCGCTTGTGGGTAGTAACGGGCGATGATCGTTTCGCAAATCTTGCCGAACAGGCTGCTGGCGCGGTCCATCATAATCCATGGCAGGTGACTGTTGGCGCCTGTTGTGGTCTGGCGGGCGGCGGTCATTTTCTTCTCGATATGGCTGAATTCACAGGCGAAGAGCGCTTCCGCGGTCGAGCCGAGGAGCTTGCAAGTGTCATTTACGCACAGCGGAGCGTGCACGAAGGGCTTGAACTCGTATGCGAGCCTAATGCGGGATTCGATTATGGAAATGGCTTCGCTGGGGTGTTGAGCTTTCTGCTGAGGTTGCGTCACGGTGGCCCTGCACCGTGGATGCCTCGCGTGCCGCCTCAAGTAGTTGATACACACCAAGCTCTTGAGTGAGGTGCGGTGTGCCACAGACATGCCGCGGTAAATAGCGTCGACTGCGGCACGTGAAAAATCCAAATGACGCATCATGAAGGAGAAAAATATGCAAGACGACACGATGTTGGACATCGTTCAACTGCAGATGCTTCCTGAAGAGCAGCCTCGTGATCTCGCTGCGATCTGCCAAGAAACAGACGATTTTGGCACCCCCCTGTGTCTCCCAGAGCCCTTCCTCACAACGTAACGACGGCCTCTGCAAAACGGGATGGTGTCCAACATGGACACCATCCAGCATCTCCAGCATCCAATGGGATTCGACTACTGCACTGCATCTAGATCTTCGCCAAGCCTCGTCTTTATGCTCCGTGCTTTCGCTCCACCTATCCTACGCCGTACCCTCTTCAAGCCCGCTCGAACGCGAGATCTGCCCAGACCGGGACATGATCTGACGGCTTTTCCCAGGCGCGGACGTGTTTATCGATGCCGCCTGCAACCAGCTTGTCTGTGGCTTGCGGGGACATCATCAAATGATCGATCCGGATGCCGTTGTTCTTTTGCCAGGACCCTGCCTGGTAATCCCAGAACGAGTAGAGGCCCGCATCGTCGCTCAGCGCCCGTATGGCGTCCGTAAAGCCTAGATTTGCCAAAGTTCGAAATTTTGAACGGGTCGCCGGCAGGAATAGGGCGTCACCGACCCATGCCTGTGGCGCGCGGGCGTCGGCTTCGGCAGGAATGACGTTGTAGTCGCCAGCGAGCACAAATGGCTCTTCCAGGGCCATGCGCTCGCGTGCATAGGCAACAATCCGGTCCATCCATTTGATTTTATAGGAATATTTCTCTGTTTCCGGTGGATTTCCGTTAGGCAGGTATAGGCATCCTACCCGGACCACGCCGCCTTTGACCGAAACCACTACTTCAAGAAACCGGGCTTGCTCGTCAAAATCATCCCCCGGCAGGCGCGGGGTCACCTCATCGAACGGCAGCTTGGAGATTATAGCGACGCCGTTGAAGGTTTTTTGACCATGCACGGCTACATTGTAGCCCAATGCCTCAAAGGGCTCGCGCGGGAATTTCTCGTCGATGCACTTGGTTTCCTGCAGGCAGACAAGATCGGGTTGGCGCTCCGACAACCAGGTGACGACATTATCGACGCGCTGATTGATCGAATTGACGTTCCAGGTTGCGATGCGCAGATGGCTCATGTGGGTTGATACCGTTCCTGATTTTCATCAGACGCAAAAGTGATCGTTGAGACCGGTGCGACAGCTGTACCGATCAGGTTGCGGTGTACATGGATTGCGGCAAATTATGCTAGAAATAAAAGCGGAGTATCTGTGTATTTCTACAGGGTTATCCGTGACGTGTGTTTAAATAAAGGGGAGGGGCTATCGAGGCAGACAGCCCCAGGCCGTCATTAGAAATGAAAAGTCGCTGGAAATGAAAAAACGAACGTGGGTATGGGGTGGTGTTGCAATCGTCGCGTTGGGGATGATTGCGCTGATGACCCACAATTCGTGGCGGCCGGAAGGTGCTGCAGCGCAGTCGAAGACTGCAGCCGTGCGTGTCGTCCCCGTCGAGATTACAGCCGCCGTGAAGAAACCTGCGCCGGTAATGATCGAGGCGCTTGGAACGGTGTCGCCGATCGAAACGGTGGCGTTGCGCCCTCGCGTCGATAGCGAAATCATTCAGGTCCATTTCGCTGATGGCGCGACCGTCAAGCAGGGCGATGTGCTGTTCACGCTCGACAGCCGCTCGATTGAGGCGCAGATCAAGCAAGTCGAAGGCAATATCGCTCGCGATAAGGCGCAGATTGAGGGTGCCGAGCGTGATGTGCGGCGCTACACCGAGTTGGTTGAGAAGAACGCCACGCCTGTGATCAATCTCGATAATGCGAGAACGCAAGCCGATACGTTTCGGGCCAATCTCATCGCGGATCAAGGTGCGCTCGATAATTTGAAAGTGCAGTTGAGTTACTGCACCATTCGTGCGCCAATTAGCGGTCGCATCGGCGCCGCCAACGTCAAAGCCGGAAATATTGCGCGAACGGGCGACGCGACCCCGATCGCCGTTATCAATCAAATTACGCCGGTTTATGTCGTGTTCTCCGTACCCCAGCGCGTTCTCTCGCAGGTGCAGGAGACGCTGGGTGCGGGAACGCCGAAAGTTGAAGCCGCGATTGCCGGAAACTCCAAGCGCGCCAGCGGTCGTCTTTCCATGATCGACAATAATGTCGATGTGAACACCGGTATGGTGGGCATGCGTGCGGTGATGGATAACAAGGACCAACTTTTATGGCCAGGTGCTCTGGTCAACGTGCAACTCACGCTGAAAGTTGAGGAGGCGGTTAACGTCCCCACTGCTGCGGTGCAAACGGGCCAGTCCGGAAATTATGTCTTCGTTGTCAAAGATAACATCGCAAGTCTGCGGCCGGTGAAGGTCGCGCGGATAACCGAAGTGGAAGCTGTTATCGAGCAGGGCCTCGAGCCCGGCGAGACGGTGGTGACCTATGGTCAGTTGCTTCTGAATAACGGAACCAAGGTTGCGCCCCGTGACGTTAAGGTCGGGTCCTAAATCATGAACCTTCCTGAATCTTGTATCCGTCGTCCGGTGATGACAACGCTCATCACTGCTTCCTTCATTGTATTCGGTGCATTTGCCTATCGGCTGTTACCGGTGGCGGCGCTGCCGAGCGTGGATTTTCCGACGATCAACATTCAGGCGCAGCTTCCGGGCGCCAGCGCCGATACGATGGCGGCCTCGGTTGCGTCTCCGATTGAGCGGCAACTGGCGACGATTTCAGGCATCAGCGCGATGACGTCGACATCATCGCTGGGCTCTTCATCGATTACCGTTCAATTCGACCTTAATCGTAACATCGATGGCGCAGCACTTGATGTTCAGACCGCGTTGACGGTGGCGCAGCGCAAGCTACCGATTGAAATGACAACGCCGCCGAGCTTTCGGAAGGTCAATCCGGCGGAATTTCCGGTACTTTATATCGCTTTGATTTCACCGACCTTGCCGCTCTCGACAGTCGATGAATACGGGGAGACGACGCTCGCCCAACAGATTTCCCAGTTACCGGGCGTTGCCCAGGTGCTGGTTTATGGCGCTCAGAAGTTTGCCGTGCGTGTCCAAGTCGATCCGGTGGCCGCCGCCGCACGCGGTATTTCCTTGGACGATGTTCGCACCGCCGTTGCCAAGACAAGCTCAAATACGCCGGCTGGAACGTTGGCTGGCCCCGGACGGGACATCACTCTTCAGGCCTCAGGCGCCATCCCGCACGCATCCGATTATCGCAGTGTCGTCGTCAAATGGGTCAACGGCGCGCCGGTGAAGCTTGATGAGATCGCGCGCGTTGTCGATAGCGTCGAAAACGACAAAATCGCGACCTGGTTCAACAATGAGCGGGCCATCGTGCTCGCCATTCAGAAGCAACCGGGAGCCAATACCGTCGATCTCGTGGATCAGGTCCGCGAAAGGCTTCCCAACTTCCGGGCGCAGATTCCGGCATCAATCCGGATGGAAGTGCTGATGGATCGCTCGATCTCCGTTCGCGATTCCGTGCACGACGTCCAAATCACGCTTGCGATTGCGATTGCGCTTGTGGTTTTGGCGATCTTCTTGTTTCTGCGTTCCGCGGCAGCGACAATTATTCCATCACTTGCAGTTCCGATATCCCTCGTTGCGACCTGCGCGGTGATTTACGCGCTTGGTTTCTCCATCAACAACATGACGCTATTGGCGTTGACGTTGTCCGTCGGTTTCGTCGTCGACGACGCGATCGTGATGCTGGAGAATATCGTGCGGCACATCGAGAACGGCATGCGGCCGTTCGAGGCCGCGCTTAAAGGTGCTCGAGAAATCGGGTTCACGATCATTTCGATCACCTTCTCCTTGATCGCGGTTTTCATTCCTGTCTTGTTGATGGGCGGCATCGTCGGTCGCGTATTCCGCGAGTTTGCGGTCACGATTTCGGTTGCGATCATCATTTCAGGGTTCGTTTCGCTGACGCTTACGCCGATGCTTTGCGCGCGTGTGCTGCGCGTTCACCATGAAGATGAAAAGCAGAACATTGTGCTGCGTGTCTTCGAGGCGATGTTTCAAAGTTGGCTCAAAGCCTACGAATGGACGCTGGATAAAGTGCTGGCTTATCGCGGCGTGACGCTTGCGATTACGATCGCGACGTTTGCCGGGACGTTTTATTTGTATGCCATTGTCCCGAAGGGGTTTTTCCCGGTCGAAGATACCGGATTTGTCCTTGCAGTGACGGAGGGGGCAACGGATGTTTCGTTCCAAGGCATGGCGGACCGGCAGAAATATGTCGCTGACGTTGTGCGTAAAGATCCGGCTGTGGAGTATCTGAATTCGACCGTAGGTGCCGGAGGTCCAAATCCTACGAACAATTACGGCCGGATGTTCATTGCTTTGAAGCCAAAAAGCGAACGCAAGGAAACTCTGCAACAGGTGCTTCAACGTCTGCGTACCGCGACCGCCAGCGTTCCGGGGATCGCGACGTATTTTCAGCCAATCCAGAACATTAATTTGACGGGGCGTATCTCAAAGAGCGAATTCCAGTACACGCTGCAGTCAAGCGATACCGAAGCGCTTTATCGTGTTGCCCCGGAGATGCGCGATAAGATCGCCAAGATCGAGGGGCTGCGCGACGTCAACACGGATCTTTATATTTCCAATCCGCAGATGACCGTCGATATCGATCGCGAGAAAGCCGCAGTGTACGGGATCACGATCGATCAAATCCGACAAGAACTCTATAACGCATTCGGCACGCGTCAAATCGGCACGATCTATACGCCAAACAATGACTATCAGGTGATTTTGGAAAGCTCGAAAGAGTTCCAGATGAACCCCTCGGAGCTTTCGCGACTTCATATCAAAGCCGCGAACGGGCAGGTCGTGCCGCTTGATGCAGTTGCAAGGCTCGTTCCGACAGTTGCGCCGTTACAGGTCAATCACCAAGGCGCGCAGCCTGCGGTGACGATTGCATTCAATTTGGTGCCCGGCCACTCTCTCGGAGAGGCGGTGGATGCGATCAAGAAAATTGAACGCGAGTCTCGACTTCCACTTACCATCTATACCGGGTTCCAGGGCACCGCCCAGGTGTTCCAGGATTCGCTCAAAGGGCAGGGCATCCTGATCCTTGCCGCCGTTTTTGCGGCCTATGTGGTGCTCGGTGTTCTCTACGAAAGCTTTATTCATCCCATCACGATTCTGTCGGGCTTGCCGTCAGCGGGAATTGGCGCGCTCCTCACATTGATGGTCTTCGATATCCAACTGTCGGTGATCGCGATGATCGGCATCGTGATGCTGGTCGGTATCGTGAAGAAAAACGCGATCATGATGATCGACTTCGCTATCGAACGACGACACGTCGGGTTGAGTGCCGAGGCCGCAATTCGGGAAGCGTGTCTGCTCCGGTTCCGGCCAATCATGATGACGACATTCGCCGCGATTTTCGGTGCGTTGCCGATTGCGATCGGTGCGGGCGCCGGCGCGGAATTGCGCCAGCCCCTTGGTATCGCGGTGGTTGGCGGCCTGTGCGTGTCTCAATTGCTGACGCTTTACATCACGCCGGTGGTCTACCTCTATCTCGACCGGTTTGATCGCCGCCTGCAACGCAGTCTCGGCCCGCAAGTTGCGGCTGTTTTGGAAGGTGCTGGAGAAGAGCCACGACGGATCGCGGCAGAGTAGGGAACGGCCAATTTACAGCCGTCATCCCGGCCCGAGCGTGGCGAGAGCCGGGGCCTTGTAGGATGGGTTGAACGAAGTGAAACCCATCAAACTTTGTTTGAATCACGATGGGTATCGCTTCGCTCAACCCATCCTACAGTCCGCCTCTGACGATTAAACCGCATCCAACGGTTTGCCCTTCACCCTGGGGCCAAATGCCGCCATCGCGATCACGACGACAGCCATTGCGGCGGTGATCAATCCGAACACGCCGCCGACGCCGGATTCACGCAGCATGTAGGCTACGATGAAGCCGGAAAACATCGCACTCAGGCGGCTCATTGAATAGACGAGCCCTGCTGCCTGCGCGCGCACGGCTGTTGGAAACACTTCGGCCTGATAGGCATGATAGGCGTAGGACAAAATCATGTTGGAGCCGGTGATCATCACGCCGCATAGAATCAGCAGCGCCGGCTCAGTGAATTGGGTAAAGCCAAAGCCGAAACACCCGATCACGATTGCGGCGATGCTGATCACCCATTTTCGTTCGACGTGGTCCGCGAAACTTGCGGCGAGCAATGGCGCGATTGGATAGGCGAAGGCAATAATGAACGAATATTGCAGGCTTTTGGTGACGGTGATGCCCTTCTCCACCAGCAGCGTCGGCACCCAATTGGCAAAGCCGTAGACGCCGAACGCCTGGCACAGGTTGAACACGATAAACAACGTGACAAGTCCGAGATATGGCGGCCGGAACAGCTCGGCGTAACGGATTTTTGTCTCGGATGCGCCGGCACGCGCTGCCAAACGTGGCTGTGGCTCAACTGCTGACGGTTTGCCCGAAGCCCTTTCGAAATTTTTTAAAATCGCGAGGGCCTCATCGATCCTGCCCTTGCGAGCAAGCCAAAGCGGACTTTCCGGTACGAACAGCCGCAACACCCAGATCGCGATGCTGCCGGCCGCGCCGATCAGCACCACCCAACGCCAGCCATCGAAACCAAGCGGCGATTGCGGCACCAGCCACCACGCCAGCAACGCGACTGCCGGCACAGCACTCATCATGACCACGTGATTAATAGCGAAAGCACGGCCGCGCATGCGGCTCGGCACCAGTTCGGTAATGTAAGTGTCGATCGTGATGATCTCGACGCCAAGGCCGATTCCGGCAATGAAGCGCCAAAGCAGCACGCCGCTTGCACTCGTCTGACAGGCCATGATGACCGATGCGGCGGAGTAAGCGAGCAGCGCCCACGTGAAAATGGAGCGCCGTCCGTATTTGTCGGCGAGAAAGCCAAGAAAAAAAGTGCCGATGAAAAGTCCGCAGAAAGTGGCCGCGATGAACGCGCCGATGCCGGAAAATCCAAAAAACGCTTGAGTGGTCGTGGTTAGAAGTCCGCTGCGGGTCAGTCCCGGCGCGATGTAGCCGGTAAAAAACAGATCGTAGACCTCGAACCAGCCGCCGAGCGACAACAGCACCACCATTCGCCATAAATAGGCTGCAGGGGGAAGTTGCTCGATCCGAGCAATAATGACATCGGCCTGCGCGTCAGAGGGTGGCAGATCGATGGCTCGGTTGATGTCGGTTGCGCTCATGGTAGTCCCCCGAGAAATCCGAAACTTGGCGGGAGTGTTGACACAATTCCCCCGTGGCCGCTACCCAAAGCCCAGTGTGATGGATTTGACATTCCTATCCCCTAGCGGCGAATTCACATAGAAATGTCAAATCCGAAACCGCACTGGAAATCATGAAGTTGCTAGTGTTCCTTAGATTCTGATGCTCGGACAAATGCGTGCTGCAGCAGCATAGTTTGTACCGAAATCAATGACGTGGGTGGAGAGAGTTAATGATGACGGCACCCGATTTGCCGCTTGCCGGAGTGCGGGTCGTGGAAATGACCCACATGGTGATGGGGCCAACGTGCGGCATGATCTTGGCCCAGCTTGGCGCCGAAGTGATCAAGGTCGAACCGCCAACCGGCGACAAAACGCGTGATCTCGGCGGTATGGGCACCTCGTTCTTCCCTCTGTTTAATCGCGGCAAACGCAGCG
>DATAIA010000635.1:0-1540 GCA_036262895.1 Xanthobacteraceae bacterium | reverse complement strand
CGTGGGTGTGGTGGCAGGGGCCGGGCTCAATCGCGGGCCGATGCCAGGACGGCCACCTGTCGGCGCGAAAGGCTGAGGACAGAACATAGGGATTAGCTACGCGGGGCTCGGGGCTCGGGACTACTGAAGTACGCGCTTCGGTAGGGGACGGCCTTCAGGCCGTCCCATGACGGTGTTGGAGCACAAACTTATGGCGACGTTTGCATACGCAGGTCGAACGCGAGGAGGGGAAACCGTCAGCGGCGAGCGGATCGCCGACTCGATGGATGCCGCAGTCGCGGCGCTCAGGCGCGACCGAATCCTCGTCACCAAAATCTCTCCGGTCAAGTCCAAGGCCGACGACGGCAAGAAGAGTCGGTTGGGGAAGGGGGTCGCCGCCAAGAACCTGGCGGTGTTCACACGACAGTTCTCGGTGATGATCGACGCGGGCTTGCCGCTCGTTCAATGTCTCGACATCCTCGGCAGTCAGGAAGAGGACAAGAATTTCGCCGAGATCATCAATCAGACCCGCATGTCGGTGGAGCAGGGCGCCTCGCTCGCCGACGCAATGCGAAAGAGTCCGCGGGCGTTCGACTCGCTGTTCACCAACATGGTGGCAGCGGGCGAAGCGGGCGGTATCCTCGATACGATTCTGAAGCGTCTTGCGACCTACATCGAAAAAGCCGTCAAGCTGAAGGGGCAGGTCAAGAGCGCCATGATTTATCCGATCGCCGTCATGGTGATCGCCAGCCTCGTCGTCGCGGTCATTCTGTGGAAAGTCATTCCGACCTTCGCTGACATGTTCGCCAGCCTTGGCGCCGACCTCCCGCTGCCGACGCGTGTCGTCATCTGGATGAGCCATTCACTGGTCACCTACTTCCCGGTCATTATTGGCACGATCGTGATAGTGGGCTGGACGCTCCGCACCTACTACAAGACGGACGGCGGCCGCCATGTGATCGACGCAGCCGTGCTGAAGATGCCGATCCTCGGCCTCATCATGCGGAAGATCGCGGTCGCGCGGTTCTGCCGCACGCTCGCCACGCTCATCAGTTCGGGCGTGCCGATTCTCGATGGCCTCGAAATTACTGCCAAGACCGCGGGCAACGCGATCGTGGAAGACGCCATCATGTCGACGCGCAAGAGCATTGAGCACGGCGAAACGATTTCCGCTCCTCTCAAGGAAACGCAGGTCTTTCCGGCCATGGTCGTGCAGATGATTGGCGTCGGCGAGGCGACGGGTGCCCTCGACACCATGCTCGCCAAGATCGCGGACTTCTACGAAGAGGAAGTCGATACCGCGGTCGCGGGCCTGTTGACGCTGCTCGAACCGATCATGATCGCGGTCCTCGGTGTCGTCGTCGGTGGCATCGTGATCGCGATGTATCTGCCGATCTTCGATTTGATTTCGAAACTGACGTAAGACTTCAGGCTTGAGGCTCGTGGGAGCCGGCTTCAGCCGGCTCGAGTCCGACTGAAGTCGGACGCCACAAGCCGGAAGCCGTTGCTGTCCCCATTGAACACTGACCTCAAACGCAAACTGGCTTCGCTGATCGCGACA
>DATAIA010000634.1:0-7147 GCA_036262895.1 Xanthobacteraceae bacterium | reverse complement strand
AGAATGCTCCAACCGCGCAGCCCACGATGGAGCCCGAGGTGATAACAAGCGTGTAGGAAAACGAGCGGGTGATGCTCAGTCCCTGCTGCACAAAGAACTGCGGCAGCCACAGAACGAAACCAAAGATCAGCGTATTGACCGAAATCAGGACCACCGCGCCGACCACCATGCGTGGGAGTAAGGCTGGGCTAAAAAGGGAACCGAGGGTCCAGGATGGGACCGCGGAGGTCGAGGCAGGCGGTGGCAGAGACTTGCCGGCGGCGGATTCCTGCTCGATCGCTTGCATCAACATCTCGGCTTCCGCTGCGCGGCCACGCGCCTCAAGCCACCGGGGAGATTCCGGCAGCGCCTTGCGCATGTACCAGACCACAAGGGCGCCGATGCCGGCGATCAAGAACATTAGGCGCCAACCAAGCCCAGGCAGCAGGAGCGCCAAGAGACCGGACTGCTCTTTTGCCAAGGCGATGCCGTATGCGCTGACACTGGGGATAATGACTGTTCCCAGAAACACCGTCACCGGCAATCCGGAGACGACAATCATGGCCATAAAGGAGAGCCAGCGGCCGCGATGCTTTGGAGGCACAAACTCGGTCAGCGTCGCATAGCCGACCACGATTTCCGCGCCGAGACCCAACCCGATCACGAATCGGGCGATGATCAGAAAATCCATGTTCGGCGCGAAGGTGGCGGCAAACGAGGCAATGCCGAACACCATCAGATTGAATTGATAGGTGAAGCGGCGTCCATACCGGTCGCCGATAAAGCCGGCAATAAGCGCACCCAAAGTCATTCCGAGGAACGTCAGCGATACGAACTGCGCATTTTTTTCGATGGTGGAAAAGCCGCTCTGCAGGGTAGCGCCCAGCACCGTCGTGCCGACGTAGAGATCGTAGCCATCGAAAAACATCCCGGCGCCGATCAACCAGAAGATCCGATGATGAAATGAGGAAATTGGAAGCCGATCCAGCCGGGCGCCAGCGTTGACCGTTGCGGACATCTGATTTTTCCCCCACCAAAATCTTTACCCGGCTTATTCACCGGTTTCCAACATCTATAAAGTTTTACGAAAACAACGTCGAGATAAATAGGATGATGTTTCCTCTGGTCGACAGTACGCGCCAATTATCCCCCGAATCTGCGCTTTGCGTGCCTGATAATCGACCAAATGCGAGCCCTAACGCCGATATTTTGGGGGCAATTTGGCAGTATTTTTCGATGATCTTTGATAGATAATTTCATGAAACGGGTACTTGCTACTAACCACCTCTCGATTGTCCCCGCGCAATTTCCCCTACTTACGTGCATATATCTCCCACATCTTCTGGGTTAGCCTGTCCCTCAACTGGACTGATTGATGCGCTTATTCGTTTTCGCTTTCATCATTGCTGCCGCGAATGTTGCCGGCGCTGCTGAAGGATCAGCGGCTTCGCTCTCGCGCGTCATGGGTGGCGCCACGATTATGTGCATGAATAACCTGGGGCAGCGGTTGCCGATTTCCGAATATATTCTTGGTCGGAAATCTGAGCGGATTCCTACAGATGTGGCGCAGGCCTTTCTGAAGTCGGATAGCGGGTTCGCCTATATCGCTCGCTATGACGAGGGAAGGGAGCTCGTCGTCGGGCTGCAGGACTCAGGCGGCTGTACGCTCTCATCACCTGATGCGTCTCCGCGTGAAGTCGAAACGATGTTGATCGACGAATTCCGTTCCAATGTTCATGCCCGCCTGCTTGGCACCGAGTCCCACGGAGATTTGCAGCGGGCTACTTATGCTGTGACCTTTCGTGGCAAGCAGATGTTTATCCGAATTGTCGGTCGGGAAGCAGACCAGGGAGCATTCGTGGAAGTTATTCCCGGCGACCAGCCACCTGCGTCTCTTGGCCCGCAAGCCAAAATCGATTGGCCGAAGTAAATTTTTAGATGTCCTGTTCCAGCCAGGTGCGCTGAACGGCATCACACCAGTTGCCCACGTTCCATTCGCCCCAAGCGCCCAATCCGCCGAGTTCGTCGGTTCCGCAATAAACCGGAACGTGAACGACCGAAAGCCCGTCGTACGAGCGCGCCGTGTGTAAGGCCGCGCGCAATTCACCGTTGGTCCAGCCGCCATGCAGGGCGCGAACCCCTTCAATTGAAGAAGCGAGTTTGACATAGTCGACCGTAACGCGATCGTTGGTCCGGAATTCGTGTCCGTATTGGGCGATCTGGAGCCCGGTAATGGCTGCCATGCGTCTGTTGTCGAAAATCACGATCATCCCACGCAATCCATGTTCGATGCCATCGATCAGGATTTGCGGGTTCATCGTGAAAGACCCGTCGCCGCAGAAGGCGATGCCATAGCGTGGGTTATCTGAAACAGCCGAGGCAAGCAGCGCATTGACTGCAAAGCCCATGTAAGAAGCCCCAGCCTCAGTAAAGGTATCGCCAGTGCGATCATCCTCGACGATCTGGAAGCCATTGGCTTGAACATCGCCCGCATCGAAGAACTTTGCTGCGTCGATGGCCTTGGCGAAATCAGCCACTATCTTAATCGCTGCTGGCTGGGACAGCGTGGGACGTTCCCAGACCTCATCAAAAATGGGAGCTGCGTCGAAGCGTTCCCGCTTATAGGCAGACCACTCTTCTTTTTTTGCAGCGCACTGCGTAAGCCAATCCATTTTGTTGGCCGTTGCCGAGGGATGTGCGAGCAAGTGTTCGGCCAGACGATCGCAGACCGCGCTGATATCGCCTGGAAGCGCCAGCGTGCGGTTGTAGTGCAAAGCGTCCGCAAATTCGCCATTGATGTTAATCACGGCCTGCGCCTGCTTGTAGCCGATCCCGGAGCAGTCGGTCTGGCACACGGCGCGGGATCCAATGACGAGAAGAAGATCGGCATTTGCCATAGCGAAGTTACCGCTGATGGAGCCCTTCGAGCCGCCGACATGCATATTCTGTGGATCGGAATCCGGAAGTACGCCCGTTGACCCAGGTGAGAGCACCACGGCTGCTCCGGCTGCCTGTGCGAGGCGGCGTATCGCCCGATCATGGCTGCGCGTTCCGCCACCTGCCTTGATGGCGACACACCGCGATTTTGCAATCAGATCGGCAGCTTCATCAATGGATTGATCCGAAGCGGGTGCGAGCGCCGGCAGCTGAGGCCGTGTGGGCAACGACGCAAGATTGAGCGAAAGACGCGCTGGCTGCATATTAAGCGGCAGCAAGAGATAAAATGGCCCGGCCCGGTACGGATGATTGACGGTTAGTGCGCCGCGTCGCAAGGCATCGCGTACGGCTTCCGGCGTATGCAACACATATGAGCGGCCCATCAGCGCGGTTAGTTGTCCGAACAAGCCCTGCTCATCCTTGGGGACCTGTTGCATGTTCGGGCCTTCGCCGTAGGTCGTCTCATCACCGTAGATATGGTAGACACCCACGCCGTTTGAAGCGGCGGCGAGCGAACCGGCCATGGCCTGCATCGCGCCCGGGCCAATCGACGTTACGACGGCGGGAATTTCACCGTATTGCCAACGCAATGCGGTTGCGGCATGTGCCATGGCCACTTCGTTCCGGCATTGGATCGTCCGTGTGAGCTGCTCTTCCTCGTAGATGCGCAGCACGTCACCAAACTCGGTCGAACCGTGACCGAAAATTGCAAAATACTTGGTGACGCCCTGCTTGAGTAAACCAAGAACCAACGCTTCGGCGAGCGTGGTTTCGATGATTTTGGGGATGCTGCCCGCAGCGAGTGCTTGTTCAATGCCGCCGGCCTCACAAATGGCATGAGCGCGGGCGCGCATTGCGCCGCGGCTATCGCCTGATATGCGGGCCAGCATCGATCAGCCCCGCGCAGCGCCGAGACCGACGGTCTTGGGCATGTTTGTTGCTGCGCCACGCGCCCAGCCCATGTCGGTAACCGCCAACTCATTCGGGTCCTTACCATTGAGCACTACTTTTGCACGCGCCATGTCCAGCGAACCGGTCCACCGGGCGATAACGATGGTGGCAACAATGTTACTCAACAAGTTGGTTACGGCCCGGCATTCCGCCATGAAGCGGTCCACGCCTACCAAAAGCGTCAGGCCGCCAATTGGCAATAGTCCGCCTAATGCGGGCAGGGTCGCTGCAAGCGCTACGAATCCTCCGCCTGTCACACCGGCTGCGCCCTTGGATGTGAACAGCATTACGAACAGAATAATGAACTGTTGCCACAACGACAGTTCGATGTTGCAAGCATGTGCAATGAACAACGTCCCGATTGTCATATAGATTGCGGTGCCGTCCATGTTGAACGAGAACCCGGTCGGCATCACCAGCCCGATCACTTCTTTTTTGCAACCCATGCGCTCGAGCTTTTCCATGCTGCGGGGAATCATGGTTTCAGCTGAGGTGGCGGCGAACACGAAAACTAGTTCGTCCTTAAAGAAGGCGAGGACCCTGCTCAAGCGTAGTCCACAGATTCGCATCACGGAACCGAATACGAAAACAATAAATAGGAACGAGACCAGATAAACAGCCGCGATAAGTTCCCCAAGACTGAGCAGAGTCTTAATTCCGAACTTTCCGATCGTAAACGACATGGCGCCGAAGGCTCCAAGCGGAGCGAAGAACATGATAATGCGCACCATGCCAAACAGGCCATGCGACACTTGATCGAGAATAGAAGTCAGCGGTCTGCTGCGTTCGCCGAGCCATGCGAGTCCAAGACCAAACAGGACGGCGACAAACAAGACCTGAATGATTTCGCCTTTGACGAATCCGTCGATAAAGGTCGTTGGAATAATATTCAGCAAGAAGTCGGTGAGATTGTAGTTCTTGGCGCTGGCAACATAATCGGCAACCGCTTTGGGATCGAAATTGGCAGGATTCGCATTGATGCCGGTACCCACCGGCCAGTAATTACCGACGACCATGCCGACGATGAGCGCCAGCGTCGTAACGATCTCAAAATAGATGAGTGTCTTGAGGCCCACACTGGCGATCTTGCGCATATCACCCATGGTCGCGATGCCGACCACAATCGTCGTGAAAATTACAGGGGTGACAACAACTTTGATTGCTTTGATGAAGCCGTCTCCAAAGGGCTTCATTGCAATCGCCCACGAGGGGTCTGCATAGCCAAGGTAAATACCGAGGGCGACACCGATCAACACTTGAACGTAAAGCTTGCCGAAGATCGAATTCCGTAACATTTCCATTACAATCTCCTGATCTCTGGGCGCAGCTTCGGGATTGTTTGTCTAATCCACGGCAGCGCTGGTGCTCATTTTCTGTTCTCTGATAATTTGTTTCTTGTGCCGCAGAGCGGCCAAGATCGTTTCAGGGGTGGCGGGAAGAGATGTGATCCGGATGCCGACGGCATCGTAGATTGCATTCATGATGGCAGGAATTGTCGGAACCATGGCAGGCTCGCCAATTCCTTTGACGCCCAAAGGTCCAATGGGATCGGGATCCTCGACAATGATCGAGTTGATCCGCGGAACATCGAGCGAGGTCGGTAAGATATATTTTGCGAATCCCGGTGTCGTGGTCTTGCCTTGTTCGAGTTTGTAATCCTCCATCAGGGCCTGACCGAGGGCCTGGACCACGCCTCCCTCGATCTGACCCTCGACCCCACGAGGATTGACCGCTCGCCCGACATCATGCGCGGCCCAGATGCCGAGCACTTGGACTTCACCGGTGATGGTATCGACCTCTACTTCAGCGACTTGGCAACCAAATACATAAGCCTGCCAGGGCCGCCCGCTGCCATCGATGGTGTCAAGACCTGTGGTATCCGTTCCAAACGATGCCGATCCCACCGGCACCACACCGCGACTTTTTGCTATCGCGACCGCCTGTTTCATGGTGATGCGATGGTTGGATGCATCGGCCCAGATTTCGCCTGACGCAGCGTGAATCCGCTCAACATCGACATTCCAGTACTTGGCCATGACGCCGGCAAGCCGTGCGCGGGCTTCGCGGCAGGCAAGCGCCACTGCATTGCCGATCATGTAAGTTTGGCGTGTTGCACCAGCGTGAGCGGCTTCCGGCGTGCGGGCCGTGTCATTATCGCCAATGGTTATATCTGCCGGCGTTATACCGAGCTCTTCAGCGGCGATCTGGGCAAGCACGGTCAAAATGCCTTCGCCAATTTCCGTGACGCCGGTAATTACCTTGGCGGTGCCGCCGTCATCAATCTCGACCCATGTGCCGGCACGATCAACGGTCGCCGTTCGCGCGATGCCGTACCATCCGGCAGCGATGCCGCGTCCACGTTGCTTTGCCATTAGGCGACCTCCGCGGATGAGCGCATGGAGGGGCTTGTTTCCTGTTTATCGTCCGAAAACCGCGCGCCCAATGTGCATGGTGCGCGTGTGCCTTCGCCATAGAGGTCGCCGCGGCTCGTTCCGCGTGAGATTGGGGCGCCGCTCTCCCAGCGGGAGGCAGTTTCCGCAGCTTCCAAGACGCGCAGAAAACTGACAGACCCCAGCGTTTGTTTGGTGTGGGTGACCGCACCGTCGCACATTGCATTGATCCGGCGGATTTCAAACGGATCGAGCCCGAGCTTTTCCGCGCAGATATCGAGATGGGACTCGGTTGCAAACTGCGACTGCAATGCACCGAACGATCGAAATGCGCCCGATGGCGTGTTGTTGGTGTAAATGCCGTAAGTATCGACCTTCACATGCGGAATGTCGTAGGGGCCGGCTGCCAGAATGGCGGCTTTTCGCATTACGCCCTCGGTGGAGAGACCATAGGCGCCGCCATCGCACACCATCTTTATCTCAACCGCGCGGATGCGGCCCGATTTGGTCAGGCCCATTTTGTAGGTGGTGCAGGAGGGGTGACGCTTGGCGGTGGACGCGATTGATTCCTCACGGGTGAAGACGAGGCGCACCGGCCGACGCGTCTTCATGGCCATCAGGGCCAGCATACCTTGATAGATCATGTCTTCCTTGCCACCAAAGCCGCCGCCGACCGGGCTCATGATGAAGCGCACTTTGTTGATCGGTTGGGCAATAATGCGCGAAAGCATGTGTCGGTGGTGTGTGATGTTCTGGCTTGGCGACACCACCGTGACGACGCCATCGTGATCAACGTAGGCGATACCGGCTTCCGGTTCGAGGTAAGCATGCTCGACCGGCTGAGTGGAATAGGTTTGCTCGACTATGAGGTCGGACTCGGCAAATCCCTT
>DATAIA010000633.1:0-5258 GCA_036262895.1 Xanthobacteraceae bacterium | reverse complement strand
CCGAAGTCGCTGAAGTCTTCGAGAAGGGACGCGACGGCACGTATCGCCCGCGGAATTCAAACTTTCACTGAGAAGTAAGAATCCGGCGATTTGCTTCCTCCTGAGATTCTTTTTCTGAAAATAAAAAAGGCGCGCATTCCTGCGCGCCTTTTCTTTTTCAACTGAAGCTCAGAACCCTTATTGCGGGGTCGCAGCAGCTCCCTGGCGCTTCTGCAACTCCTCCTGCGCCTTCTTGGCGCGCGCCTCGAGTTCCTGGCGAAGTTTGGTCTGTTGTTCTTCCAGAACCTTCGGATCGGTCGGAGGTCCTTCATTCGCCTTTGCAAACTCTGCAAGCGGCAACGGATAGCTTGCCGCCTGGCCGGGCAGATTGATGCCCTGAAGCAATAAGGTCTGGCCCTTTTTCATTTTGGTGACGAAGTCGGCGGCAACCTCGAAGTCGGCGAGACAGCCATTTGGCAGGCAAGTGACATAGCGACCTGCGATGGGCGGGTCCTTATCCACGATCAACCGCGTGCCCTGAACAAGCTGCATGCCGAGCGGAAGCGTAATGCGGAGAAGCTTCTTCGCCTCACCTTCCTGCTCAATCAGAGCGGCCCCGGCGACAAACTGGCCGGTTTCAAGCCGCGCTTCTTTCATGGTCAGGCAGGTTTCCTTGGCACCTGCCTGCTGGTCCTTGCCGCAGATCTTGGTCCAGGGTGAATAAACCACCGGAAATGGCTGCTGTTCGGGAGCGGCCTGCTGCTGTTGTTGCTGTGCCGGTTGCGCAGGTGCCTGCGCCGGCTTCTGGGCTGCAGGAGCCGCAGGCTTGGGCGCGGCGGCGGGCTTTGCGGCCGGAGCAGCCGGCTTCGGAGCAGCGGGTGGTTGCTGGGCAGACGCACTGATCGCTGACAGCGATAGGGCCGTCGCGACTACCAGCGCGCTCCGGCAAATCGGATGAGCCGGTGATAAACCCTTGCGAAGCTTCATGATTTATATCCTCTTTTGGCCAAACGCGCTGTCCGGTTGGGCCAGCTCAGTATGACGATACCGGCTCATTTTCGATCGATCCTGCGTATGCGACCCCGACGCGGGCTGTCTCGACGGCAAATACGGCGAGACCGTGACGTGGGCTTTGAAGTCGAAGCTGATAGCGGAAATCATGTGGGTGATCCAGTACCCCGATTTCGACGTGTGTTACCCCCTGCACTGAGGCTGGATCCGATGTGATAAACCCGTCATCTCAGCGACTCGGAAAGCCGTTCAGCATGGCCATCAGGCCAAATCCAAAGCGGACAATAAGCATGTGGTCCAAAGGCCTGGGTGCGGCCGCTGCCTTCGCGTTTGTAGCAGCCTGCTTGCCCCTGTCTGCCGGCGCGCAAAGCCGTTTAAAAAACGGTACGCGTCAGGAGGCCATTGCCATGCATGGCCAACCGTTGTTTGCGGCGGGGTTTTCGCATTTTCCTTACGTAAATCCCGATGCGCCCAAAGGAGGCCGGTTCGTTCAGGGGCTGCCCGGCACGTTCGACAGTCTCAATCCCTTCATCGTCAAGGGTTTGGCGCAGCAGCAGGTACGCGGATACATTACTGAAAGCTTGTTGGTCCGCGGTTACGACGAACCCTTCACACTTTATGGGCTATTGGCGCGAACCGTCGAAACCGACGAAGCGCGAAGCTACATCACCTTCGAACTGGACCCCGACGCTCGGTTCTCTGACGGCAGCAGCGTCACGCCCGAGGATGTGATCTTTTCCTGGCAGATCCTGCGCGATCAGGGGCGCCCCAATTTCCGGGCTTATTATTCCAAGGTGGTCAAGGCGGAAGCTGTTGGCGAGCGCTCGGTGCGTTTTGATTTGAACGGCGCCAACGACCGCGAACTGCCCTTGATCCTTGGGCTGATGCCCATACTCGCCAAACACGCCATCGATCCCACACGTTTCGATCAAACAAGTTTTGCGCCCTTGATGGGCAGCGGCCCCTATCTCGTTGGTGAGGTCAAGCCGGGCGAAAGCGTCACCTTCAAACGCCGGACCGATTACTGGGGACGCGACCGGGCCGTGAACAAAGGCTTCTGGAACTTTGATGAGATCCGGTTCGAATTTTATCGGGACGGCAATTCCGAATTTGAGGCATTCAAAAAAGGCTTGTTCGACCTGCGCTACGAGATCGACCCAAGCCGATGGGAAAATGCTTACGATTTCCCCGCGGTGCGCAACAAACGGGTGATCAAGGAGGTCTTTCCAACCGGATTGCCAAAGGGCATGGCGGCGTTCGTTTTCAATACTCGCCGTCCGATCTTTGCCGACATCCGCGTTCGCGAGGCGCTTGGGTTGCTGTTCGACTTTCATTGGGTGAACCACAACCTTTATTTCGACGATTATCGGCGCACGACGAGCTACTTCGAGGGCTCCGAACTCTCGTCTCACGGCCATCCGGCCGATGCACGCGAGCGCACACTGCTTGCTCCATTTCCTGATGCCGTACGGCCCGACGTGCTGGAAGGAAAATGGTCTCCGCCCGAAACCGACGGCTCCGGCCGGGATCGCACCACTCTGAAAAAAGCGCTGGGACTCCTGGCCGCTGCCGGTTTTGAAATCGACGGCACGGAACTACGAGAGCGGGCAACCGGCAAACCGTTCACATTCGAGATCCTGGTCACCAGCAAGGATCAGGAGCGACTCGCCCTGGCCTATTCCCGCGATCTCAAGCGGGCGGGTATTCGCGTAAAAATACGTGTGGTTGACGCTGTTCAATACGATCAACGCTGTCTCGCGTTTGACTTCGATATGATCCAATACCACTGGAGCGAATCGCTCTCGCCCGGCAACGAGCAGAGCCTTTATTGGGGCTCGGCTGCTGCCGATGCGCAGGGCAGTCGAAACTATATGGGCGTGAGAAGCAAAGCGGTTGATGAAATGATTTCGGCAATATTGGCGGCCCGCGGCCGCGAAGATTTCGTCGCTGCCGTGCGTGCGCTCGACCGCATTCTGATTTCAGGTTTTTTCGTCGTGCCGCTGTTTAATCTTCCCGATCAATGGGTCGCGCGATGGGCCCATTTGCAACATCCGGCCCATACCTCGCTGTTCGGGTATCTCCCCGAGACGTGGTGGCATCAGCAATCGCGTGAGGCCAAGCCGTGATCCTTGGCAATAGGTCTCATTCGCCCGCAAACATCGAGCGCGGATCGACCCTGGACGATCTGTTCCGCCATGCAGCGGAAAAGCGGCCGGATAGCCTCGCGTTACTTGATCCACCCGATCGGCAAAGTTTCACTGACCGGACGGCGCGTCGATTGACTTACGCTCAAGCCGATCAGGCGATCAACGCACTCGCAGAGCGACTGACCAACTTTGGCTTCTCAGATGGCGCGGTCGTTGCGGTGCAATTGCCCAATACCGTGGAAAGCATCCTGACACTGTTGGGCGTGCTGCGCGCCGGTCTCATTGCATCGCCAATTCCGCTGTTGTGGCGACACGCAGAAATCACACCCGCCCTTGCACGGATAGGCGCACGCGCCTTGATAGCCTGTCAGCGGGTCGGGTCGACGGATCATGGCGAGATCGCCATGCAAGTTGCCGCCGACACATTTGCCATTCGTTTCGTTGGCGGGTTCGGCCAAAAATTGCCCGATGGAGTTATTCCGCTCGACGATATTTTTGAAGAAACCGCGTCCACGGCTCCGACACTTGAGCGCAGTGGCAATCCGGCTGATCATCTGGCTGTGGTCACCTGGGATGTAACCCCCGACGGCGTCATCCCGGTCGCACGCAGTCATGCCGAGCTGATCGCGGGCGGCCATGCGGTTTACGGCGAGGCGCAGATCGCCCCCAATGCATCGATCCTTGCCGCTATGCCGACTTGGTCGTTTGCAGGTTTGGCGTCGGTTCTCGTTCCCTGGCTGCTCAGCGGCGGAACGCTGTCGCTGCATCACCCCTTTTCGCCCGCGATTTTTGATACCCAATGCTCATCAAACCGCTGCGAGACGATTATTCTCCCGGGACCTGTTGCGACACGCATGCAGGAGGCCGGATTAATCGGCGCAGTTCGGGGGCAAAAATCCATCATTGCTCTATGGCGTGCCCCCGAGCGCATGGGCTCGGCCTCGCCTTGGATTGATGCAGTCCCCTTGATCGATGTTACGGCCTTCGGCGAAGTCGGGCTCGTTGCAATCCGGCGTGGAGCGAAAGGACTTCCGGCGCAAATCCCTGTCGGCACCATCAGCACCTCCAACGGATCAGGCGATCCAATGCGGGTTATTGAGGTCGCTCGATCGGCCACAGGTTCAATTGCCTTACGGGGACCGATGGTGCCCCACTATACTTTTCCGCCCGGCATCGAGCGCAGCAGCGGTATCCGGCTCAAGATTGCCGACGATGGTTTCATTGATACGGGCTACGGCTGTCGCCTCGACAATGAAACCAAAATGCTCACCATCGATAGGCCGCCGCCCGGGGTCATCAGCATTGGGGGCTATCGTTTTCTGCTGCGAGAATTGCAGAATGTGATCGCGACATTGGACAAGCATGGCTCGGTAACGGCGTTACCGGATATGCTGAACGGCAATCGCCTCGGTGGTCTTGGTGATGATCGGTACGCGATCTACGATGCCTTGATCGAGATGGGAGCCAACCCTCTGCTCATCGGGGCCTTTAGTGACCGGCGTCTTGAGCGCGCATCCGCGGCCTGACCGATACTGCTCCAACAAAATGGTTGTCGTACGCCGGTGGCCGCCCCATCTTAGTATTGAATAATAGGATTTATGATTATGACCAGTGCATCTCAACCTGCAGAACAATTGCAGGAAGCAATCCCAATCGACGTTGTCTCCGATGTCGTTTGTCCTTGGTGTTACATCGGTAAGCGGCGTCTCGAAAAGGCGATTGCGCTAGTTCCAGACCTTCCGGTTGAAGTGCGCTGGCATCCGTTTTTTCTTAATCCCTGGATACCGCGCACGGGAATAACGCGCACCGAATATCTCGAAACCAAATTCGGATCGGTCGAGCAATATGCCCCGATTGCTGCGCGGGTTACTGCCGCTGCCTCAAGTGAAGGCTTGACCTATGCGGCCGCTAAAATCACGCGCCAACCAAATACTGTTGATGCCCATCGTTTGATTTTGTGGGCAAACGACGGCGTCGGGCCGGCTGCGATGAAACAGCGTTTAATGGACCTTTATTTTGCCGAAGGGGCCGATCTATCCGACCATGAAGTGCTGACAAAAGCCGCGGCTGACTGTGGCCTTGATGCCGATGTGGTGCGCCAAAAATTGGCGAGCGAGATCG
>DATAIA010000632.1:0-3958 GCA_036262895.1 Xanthobacteraceae bacterium | reverse complement strand
CGCCGAAGGCGGGCTCGAAGCTGTCCGCATCGAGCCGCTTGCGAAAGTGCTCGGCATAACCAAAGGCAGTTTTTACTGGCACTTCGCCGACCGCCGCGCGTTGCTTGATGCCGTGCTCGTCCATTGGAGCGAAGGTCGTATCGCGGCCATCCGAACTCAAGCTGCAACACGTGAGGAGCCGACAGCGGTGCTGCGCCGTTTAGCGCGTCTTTATACGCAGCGCGCCAATCTCAAAGGTCTCGCCATCGAACTGGCGATCCGATCGTTTGCCCGGACGGACGAAAAGGCTGCCGAAGCAATCCGCCAAGTCGACACTGAACGGCTGTCCCTTGTGGTCCCGCTTTTTATCGGTCTCGGCTGGAGCAAATCCGATGCGGAGGCACGAGCCGTATTGTTTTACAGCACCTTGTTCGGCCAGAGCTTGCTTGATGCTAAGGCAATTACATCGGCGGTCCGCGAGGCTGCGATCGACGCCCTTCTCACGCCGCCGGAATAACCGCTATTTGAGATCGAACCAGATTGTTGCGATACCGAGAAATGCAAAAAAACCGACAACATCGGTTACGGTCGTAACAAACACGCCCGATGCAACCGCAGGGTCCAGCCGCAATCGATGAATGGTCAGGGGAATAAGAATTCCCCCCAACGCCCCGGCCAGGAGATTGCAGATCATCGCAAGCCCGATCACGAGCCCGAGCGAGGGTATCTTGAACCAGGCATAAGCCGCCGTGCCTGCGATGACGGCAAAAGCGAGCCCATTAAGAAGTCCAACCGCAGTCTCACGCAAAATCACGCGCCACGCGTTCCCGTCCGAAAGTTCCTTGGTCGCCAGCGCGCGCACAGCAATCGTCATCGTCTGCGTCGCCGCGTTACCGCCCTGGCTGGCGACAATGGGCGCAAGAACTGCAAGCGCAACCATTTTCTGCAATTGCCCTTCGAAGAGCCCAAGCACCGAGGACGCCAGGAATGCGGTTCCCAGATTGACCAGCAGCCAGTTGAAACGCCGCGTTGCAATCGTCCACACCGGGTCGGAAATTTCTTCGTCGCGGACACCACCGAGAGCCTTAAGGTCTTCGTCGGCCTCTTCCTCGATCACGTCGACGACATCGTCGACCGTTATCACGCCAACCAGCCTGTCATTGGTATCAACGACAGGCGCTGCCACCAGGTTGTAGCGCTCAAACATCCGCGCGACTTCTTCCTGATCCTGCGTGGCGAGAACTCGAAGCCTCTGTTGATCCATCAACTCCGAGATCACCGTCGAGCGCGGGTTACGCAGCACACGATCAAGTCCCACCGCCCCCAACAAGTGACGCGCGGCGTCGACCACATAGATTTCAAAAAAGCGTTCCGGTAGATCCACCGTATTGCGCATGTAATCGATGGTTTGACCGACCGTCCAATCGGGTGCCACCGCGACCACCTCGGTCTGCGTCCGGCGTCCGGCCGATTGTTCGGGGTAATCAAGACTGCGGGCAAGCGCGACGCGTTCAGTCGCAGGAAGCTGCGCCAGAATCTCCCGCTGCTCCTCCTTCGGCAGGTCTTCAAGAATGTAAACCGCATCATCGGATTCGAGGTCACGAACGCCTTCGGCGACAACTTCCGGCTCGAGCTGCTCCAGGATCTCTTCACGAACCGCATCATCGACCTCGGTCAGCGCCGAAAAGTCGAAGGCGTCGCCCAGCAGTTGCATGAGCTTCGGCCGCAGTTCCGGATGCAGCGCCTCAAGCAGATCGCCAAGGTCGGCGGCGTGCAACGGTTCGACCAGCACCTTCAAGCCATCGGCATCGCCGGCATCGATATCATCGCTGACGCGTTGCACGAATTCATCACGAACCGCGCCGTTCTCATCCCGAAAGGACAGCGGAGCGGCGGGAGTTGCGTCGCGGTTTTTTTCGTCGAGCATGCAAATCTCGCCGGATCAGATGACACGGAACAGGTTGATGCGCTTGTACGCATGGAAATCGACTGATGTAAAACGAATATTGCGGTTAATCCGCCGCTCATCGTCGCTTGCATGCGCCGCATGCCTTGGTTCAAGTAATGCGGCCTTCGGCGGTTCCCTCCACCCTGCCCGAGCAACAAGAAACAAGAAGACGATCCAATGCTGATAGCCCGTACAGCCCTTTGTGTAACACTCGCCATCTTTTGGGCTGCGGCGGCATGTGCTGCCGATTGTCCGGGCAACCCCTCCGCACTCGGCACCGCCCGTGTGCTTAAGGTTGACGCAGCAACCACACCGCGGGTCGGACTGAAACATTTCCCAAATACACTGCCACTTGCCGAAAACGAGGTGGTGCTGACCTTCGATGACGGGCCGTGGCCTGGAACAACGCCGGCCGTTCTCGATGCGCTCAAGCGCGAATGCGTGCGCGCAAGCTTTTTCCTTCTGGGAGAAAATGCAACCGCCTACCCTGCACTTGCCCAACGCGAGCTTTCCGAGGGCCACACCGTCGCGCACCACACCTACGCCCATCCGCTGCTCGATCGGATGCCGCTTGGGATGGCCGAGGCCGAAATCATGAGGGGCTTCGCTGCCGTCGACACGGCACTTTACGGCCGCGCGGGACAGAACCCGGTGACACCCTTTTTCCGATTTCCAGGATTTGCCTCGAATGTCGCCCTGCTCGACTGGCTTCGCCAGCGCGGAATTGTCGTTTTCGGGGCCGATTTATGGGCAAGCGACTGGAACGCCATGACCCCCGACCAGGAGTTACAGCTGGTGCTCGACCGGCTGGAAACCGCGCGGGGCGGCATCGTGTTGTTCCATGACACCAAAGCGCACACGGCGGCGATGCTCCCGCGGTTCTTGCGCGAGCTGAAAACGCGAGGATACCGGGTGGTCCACGTCGTGGCCCGCTAGAGCATGATCCGGAAAAGTGGAGACCGGTTTTCCGAAAAGATCATGCTCAAACAAAAGGATAGAGCGCGATGGTGATTCAATCTAACTGCATCGCGCTCTAGGGCACTCATTCGGTGCCAGGCCATGGGCGGATTAACATTACAACAGCCGGTCATTGCACATTGGGCACTTCAACGCTGAGATTGTGGCGAACGATCCGCTCACAGACTACATCGTAGAGTTAACGATGCATTCAGCCTGGAGCGGCTAGGTTCATCGGTAGACTCATTCTAGCCGGCTCACGCCGATGGGGGGTTTGAAGTTCCAGCGGAACTGCAAATCCAAAAAATCAGGTTCAGGTGCCCTGGCATTCGCCGTTTCGGATGCCGAGCGTGGCCGATGGATAGACTGATGCGCAGCATCTTTTTGGCTCTCAGTGCACTTCTTATGGCTGGCGTCTCGACGCCGGTCCTTGCAGCAGAGTGCGCAGGCCGTCCGGACGCCCTCGGCACTGCGCGCGAGATTGTGGTCGATTCAACCGAACACCTCCGCATCGGTGGGATGCAATACGCGGAATCCTTGCCACTGGCCGACCGCGAAGTCGTGCTCACTTTCGATGACGGCCCGTTGCCGCCCTACACCACGCGCGTGCTTGAGACGCTGGCCGCCGAATGCGTGAAGGCAACGTTTTTCCTGGTTGGCCGCCAGGCCAGCACCTACCCCTCGATGGTCCAAAGAATTTATAACGAGGGGCACACAATTGGCACGCACAGCCAGAACCATCCGCTGATTTTCACGCGACTGCCGCTGAGCGACGCCGAGCAGGAGGTCCGCCAAGGCATTGCCTCGGTATCCGCCGCACTTGGCAATCCACGCGCGCTTGCCCCATTTTTTCGTTTTCCGGGCCTCGGCCGCTCCCATGCTGTTGAATCTTACCTTGCCGACCACAATGTGATGGCCTGGAGCGTCGATTTCGTTGCCGATGACTGGACGCATATCAGCGCACAAAAGGTGATGTCACGCGCGCTCGAACGGCTTGAACACCGGGGCAAAGGCATTCTCCTGCTGCATGACATCCAGCCGGCAACCGCACTTGCGTTGCCGTCACTGCTACGG
>DATAIA010000631.1:0-7655 GCA_036262895.1 Xanthobacteraceae bacterium | reverse complement strand
GAGAGCAAGGCAAAGCGCGTGCGTGACGATTTCTTCCCGAAAGCCGCGTTGGACCCAGACCAGATTGTTGGTCTCAAAGCAATTGTGGAAGACGCCGTTCAACTGAAATATACGGCCACTGCTTTGACGCAAGCTCAGTTGGATGAGCTCGTCAAAATTCCTGCCAGGAACTGATTGGATAGGGATAATCAAAGGCGGACCTGCGTTGTTCAATTCGGATGCAGCGTTATCGCAGTTGATTTCCTCATGGTGAGGAGCCGTGCGCAGCACGGCGTCTCGAACCATGAGGTCATAACCTTCTCATTTGCTGTTGCCCTGCATGCGAAGGGGGCGTTGCCTGATCTACTGCATGCAACAAGCTAAGCGGAGAACCGCGTGCCGGTTAAACCCAGGACATCGTTGAGCCCCGCCAAGCCGCGATTGCGGGGCAAGACTAACCGCACGCCCGGTGATCTGCCTGTTGAGCAAAGCGTCGGCTATCAGATCAGGTCCACGCATCGGGCTTTGCAGCGGTATCTGCAATTAAAGATCGAGCCTTACGGCGTCACGCTGGGCATGTGGTACTTCCTTCGCGCGCTATGGAACGAAGACGGGCTTACGCAACGTGAGCTTTCCCGTCGTGTCGGCACGATGGAGCCGACGACGTTGAATGCCATCCTGAACATGGAAAAGAAGGGGCTGGTTCGACGGGTGCGCAATAAAAAAGACCGCCGCAAACTTCATGTGCATCTCACCGCCAAAGGACGCGCCCTCAAAATCGACCTGATCCCGTTGGCGAAGGAGGTCGTGGACACCGCAACGCAAAGTCTCTCGCCCGCGGAAACGAAACAGTTGCTTGGCGCACTCGCTGAAATTCAGCGCAATCTCCACGCCACGATTTCGCAGTTGGATGAGATCAGTGCAGGGATGGTGGAGTGAATTCCTATTTGCTGTTGCAAGATCATGCGAATGGCGGCTATGTCGTAAACTGGTGAGCTCATACCTCTATCGATAGCGAGGTCTAATAGATTTGCAAGATTTTGCGTTACTCGTGCTTCGGGCTCATCACCGCGAGCAAGTGTCCGCAAAATATCCGCAACGAGTATGCGGAAGTGATAACGACCTAGCTTGCGTGATGGCCTGGAGGATATCTGCGACCAGCGCCTCCGTCCTCGATCACTGTGAATTAGATCCACCTGAACACAGGCGATCACCTGCTCTATTTACAGGGCAGCTCGCAGTACACAATAGACGCCATAGACGAAGAAAAGGCCGGATCCACTTGTGAGCACAATTGCAAGCCGGCGTGTAGCATTAATTTTCCATGCAAATCGTTTGTAAAAATCAATCGGCGACTCATTGAGTTGCTGAGATTGCGCAATTGGCCAGGATGCAGTAGTTGGTTGTAAAAAATTGTGGAGTGCCTCAGCAGAAGGATATCGGAGTTCCGAATATGAGAGATTGAAGAAACCTGCAGCACCTGCGAAGACAACTAGGATACAGCCTAAAACGAATGGCCAAAGTGCTTTGAGCACAGGAGCGAATGACAAAATCAAGGCCCCATTGGCTGATTTCGCGCCACTCAAGAAGGTAAGGACCACCGCGATCGATCCGGCATTAAGCAGGAACAGCCATTTTAGTATTTGGAGCCCATAATCCATTAAGCCATCGAGTGAATTGTGCCGCAGCGCGGCTACCTGTTTTATGTACTCTTGGCGAGCTTCAAAATGATTGCGTCTGTCCTCGCGGTTTCGCGCGTTAAGATCAGCAACTGATTGTCTTATGAGCTCTGGATTATCTCCAAATTCATTCTTCATCAACTCAATGAAAGCTTTTAACTGGCCCGTCTGATACTGCGGAATCGGTTTTTCCTGATTTTTGTTGGTTTCGTCCATTCTTCCTGGCTCCGGGATTCTGTCCAACACTATCTGCGGGTGAGGTAGGTGAGATCATGCAAAATTCATGTGCTCAGAAGCTCCGGGCGTCGTCACACACCCACTTAGAAACCACGATGGGGGTCAGGTATCCGCACTCTTGATCGAGACGCTGGTGGTAGGCGTTACGGGTTCACGATTCTCTGACATCTCAGACAATCGTTGCGCGCCAAGTTGCGAGCCAATCATGATCTGTTCGAGCGACAAAAACTCGACAAACAAAGTTTATATCATTGAAATTGAAGGAGAATACCTGGCGCGCCCTACGGGAATCGAACCCGTGTTTCCGCCGTGAAAGGGCGGCGTCCTAGACCGCTAGACGAAGGGCGCTAGAGGAGGCGGGGAGATATAGAGGGGTTTCTCGGGGTCGGCAAGCAGCCCTGCCGACTTCCCGCAAAATAAGCTAAAACCTCGATTTCGGCAGGCTAAACCGCAGGTTTTAGACCTGCGGCCGGCCCTTCCCCCCGCTTTCCCCTTACCAATTCCCGGTATTCGGCATCGATTTCCAGGGCTCTTGCGGGGGCAGGGCGGTGCCTTTTTGCAGAAGCTCGATCGAGTGCTTATCGGGGGAGCGGACGAAAGCCATGGTGCCGTCCCGCGGGGGCCGGTTGATGGTGACACCGGCCTTCATCAGCTTGTCACACACGGCATAGATGTCATCGACTTCATAGGCGAGGTGGCCGAAATAGCGGGCCTCGCCATAGTCCTCGGTGTCCCAGTTATAGGTGAGTTCGACCAGCGGTGCGTCGCGGCCGTTGCGCATGCTCTCCTTCACCAAGGGCATGTCCTCGGGACCGGCCAGGAAAACCAGCGTGTAGCGGTTTTTTTCATCCACCCTGCGGCGTACTTCGACGAGGCCCAGCTTGTTGCAGTAGAAGTCGAGCGCGGCATCGAGGTCGCGCACGCGCAGCATCGTGTGAAGGTATCGCATTTTTGTCTCCTGAGATTTTGCAAACGATTAGTCGGTGATGTCGAGCAGCGGTCCGCCATAGGTGCGGCATCGCTTCAGGCATTTGAGATCGCAGCGGTCGCCTTGAGTGCGGCAATCGTTGATCCAATAGGCTTTGACGCAAGCTTGAAATTGCCCGCTGCAATAGGCCCCGCACGTGCGCCAGCATGAATCCGATTTAAGCACGGGCGCAAACGCGCCGCGTGATGACCAATAAGGCCCCGAGCTTGGCGGCGGCGGATAGTCCGCAGGCCATGCCCCGGCCAAAGCCGGCACGGCAGCGGCAACAATCAAACACGAGGCCAGAATATTGGTCCTAATAGCCATCACGAACCGGTTGGTATTGGCGCAATCGGGGCAAAGCGCATGGTTTGAAATACTGTTTCGCAAGGCAAAGACTTCGATTGCACGCGATCGTTCCCACGAAGGTCATCGAAACCTTAGCAGCACTCCTGTGGATAACAAAGTATCGGCGGCGGCTGATTGGAACCCGTCGATGCGAGGGGCGTTTATTCAATACGTTTGCGAATGAATCCGGTTCGATCAGGAGGCGCGCCATGGGACGCTATTTATTGCTGTGGGTGATTGGAGTTCCAATCCCGATCCTGCTCCTGATCTGGGCTTTCGGTGGGCTGCATTAAATCAAAACGCGAGATCTAGGCGCGCGCCTGGTGGGGCGCGCGTTTTTTATCTCATGTGAGAATGAAACGATGTAATGCCCGCGCCGATTGTTTGGTCGAGCGGGTGTTTGTACTCGGTAAACAACGAATCAAAGTGCGAGAAGTCCGCCACCACTGTGGCTTATGCTGCAAGCGAAGTACGCGGGCGGCTTGCATCAGGCGCGCCCAGCATTTCCGGTGAGTTATGTGATGCATCCGAATTGGCGGAAGCCTTGGCCGTGGCGGTAAGCTGGGGCATGCGGCATTGGTGTCGCTCTGGCGAAGCGATACCGGCCAAGCTAGGTTGCGCGGAGTTCCCGATTGGGGCCCCCCTTTTTCGGACATCTTATGATCGCATCTGATCTTCAGACGGCCATCGACGGCTTGCTTCGCATCGTCGATGCCTCAAACAACGTGCTGCCATTTACCGGCGCGGGAATATCGACCGAGTGCGGCATTCCTGATTTCCGATCTCCGGGCGGGTTCTGGACCAAAAACCAGCCGATTCCCTTCGATGCGTTTCTTTCGAGCCAGGACATGCGCGATGAAGCGTGGCGCAGGCGCTTTGCTTTGGAAGATCAGTTCGGCGGCGCGCGACCTGGGCGCGGGCATCTTGCTCTTGCAAGTCTTTACAAAGCGGGGAAGACGCGCGGAGTGGTGACGCAAAACATCGACAATTTGCACCAGGATTCAGGGATCGCGCCCGAGCACGTCATCGAACTGCACGGGAATACGACTTACGCGGCCTGTCTTGATTGCGACACCCGCTACGAAGTGCCGTGGGTTCGTGAGCGATTCGAAACATCTGGTGGTCGGGCACCCGACTGTCCGGATTGTGGCGGATATATCAAAACCGCCACCGTCTCGTTCGGCCAAGCAATGCCGGGGGAGGCGATGCGGCGTGCTGAAGCGCTCACGTTAGAGTGCGATCTCTTCATGGCGATCGGCTCATCGTTAGTCGTATGGCCGGCGGCGGGATTTCCGTTGATGGCAAAACGCAACGGCGCGCGCCTCGTCATTATCAATCGTCAGGAAACCGAGCTCGACGACATCGCTGACTTGGTTATCCGCGAGGATATCGGCTCGATTTTAGAACCGTTCATCACAAAATAGTCTCATCGATGTGAATCGACTGTGGAAAGAATCCCGTTCGTGCACGAGACGCGTGCATTTGTGCTTTGCGGCGAGCATCGCAGTGTTATCCTTAATGTAGAGATTCGGAATGGTTGGGACGAAGCGCCCGTAAGAGGCGCCACAAATTGCGGCGCGCAGCGTCATGGCGTCGGACGGTATTGGTCCAAAAGATCCAGCGGCGGGCTACTTTGTAGACCTTGACCCTGAAGATTTCACTGGCGACAGCTCAGTAAGCGTGATTGAGCTTGCGGGTGTCATCAAGTGGTTTGATGCGTCGAAGGGTTACGGGTTCATAGTCCCCGACAATGGATTACCTGATGTGCTCTTGCACGTGACGTGCTTGCGGCGCGATGGTTTTCAAACGGCTTATGAAGGTGCGCGAATCGTCTGCGAGGTGTTGCAGCGATCGAAGGGCCTTCAAGCATTCCGCATTCTTTCGATGGATGAGTCGACAGCCATCCATCCTGCACAGCTGCCGCCAGCTCGCACACATGTGACTGTGACAAGTGTCGGCAGCTTGGAGCGCGCAACCGTCAAGTGGTTCAATCGGCTGCGTGGATTTGGTTTCGTCAATCGCGGTGACGGATCGCCTGATGTTTTCATTCACATGGAAACATTGCGCCGGTTTGGTATTACCGAGCTTCGGCCGGGACAAACGGTGCTTGTGCGCTTCGGACCAGGGCCCAAGGGGCTGATGGCGGTTGAAGTGCGGCCCGACAACGGATCGCTCGGCCCGGCCTCTCACTAAAATCCCATTTGCAAACTCAATCTGCGCCCGCACTACTGGCGCAGATTGTTCCAAGGAGCTTCATCTGCGCCCGTGCTACTGGCGCAGATTGTTCCAAAGAGCTTCATCTGCGCCCGTGCTACTGGCGCTGATTGTTCCAAAGAGCTTCATCTGCGCCCGCACTACTGGCGCAGATTGTTCTATGTGCCTAAATTCGCAGTGCTTGAAGGCTTCTCGAAAGTCGTTTGAGCTCACGGCGTTTGCGGCGCGAACAAATTTCAATCCAGGTCATCATGCAGTTCCTCAGCGGCGTTTCGATACGCAATTTTCTTTTGACGGTGGTTCTTGCGCTCGCCACTGCGATGCCGCGGGCTCAAGCCGCCGACCAGACCATCGAAATTGCCACAAAAAGCGGGGTTCACAGTTTTTCAGTGGAACTTGCCGTCACGCCTGACGAGCGCTCGCGCGGTCTGATGTACCGAAAGGAACTGCCGGAAGGGCGGGGGATGCTGTTCGACTTCGAGCGCGAGCAGGAAATCTCGATGTGGATGCAGAACACCTACATTTCGCTCGACATGATTTTCATCGGCCGTAACGGCCGCATCCTGCGCATCGCCGAAAATACCGAGCCTTTGTCGACCAAAATCATCTCGTCCGGCCCGCCGGCGCTGGCCGTCCTTGAGGTTATCGGGGGAACCGCCAAAAAGCTCGGGATCAGGCCCGGTGACAGGGTGGCTGGGCCTTTATTCAGGGCCCAGTGAGGCCGGAAAACGGCCGACCTTGCTGGCATGAATTGAACCGTGTATCGAAGGGCCGGATCGGCTCTCCAGTTCTTAATATCTACGGGAAACCTGGAATTAAGGATCCGAGCGGCACATCTTTGAACGAATTGGCGGGGCATAGCGCAGTCCGGTAGCGCATCTGCTTTGGGAGCAGAGGGTCGCAGGTTCAAATCCTGCTGCCCCGACCAAAACGCCGCAAATCGGGGGATGTAACGAGCCATGGTGGCACGAATCTATAAACCGGCCAGGACCGCGATGCAGTCCGGGGCCGCCAATACCAAAGAATGGGTATTGGAGTTCGAGCCTGAAGAGGCCCGGGAGGTTGAGCCACTGATGGGCTGGACGAGTTCGGCCGATACCAAGCAGCAGGTCAAGTTGCGCTTCACCAGCAAGGAAGAAGCGCTCGCCTATTGCGAACGCCACGGCATTCCCTGCCAGGTGAGTGAGGCCAAGGAGTCGGCACGCCGGACAATGGCCTATGCGGATAACTTCGCGTTCAATCGGCGAGGTCAGTGGACGCATTAATCCGGTTTTCCCGCCGGATGATATGTCACTGTCGCGAATGGCCCCGTAGCTCAGGGGATAGAGCAGCAGCCTTCTAAGCTGAAGGTCCCTGGTTCGAATCCAGGCGGGGTCGCCAAATAAAATCAAACACTTAGCAGGTTTTTCGGTCGGTCTTTTTTTGGCGTTTCTGCGTTGATTCCGGGACTGCACCACAGCCTCCGTCATTGTTATGCCCATGAAATTGAAACTTGCCACTTGCCGATGTTAGGTCACCGCTGCGAATCTCTGGGCCTATGTTGCGATAAATGGGGGGCACCGTGATGGCAAGATTGCCGATCGCGTTAGCGCTGGTCGTGTTCGCGCTCGGCAGTGCTTCCGCTGAAGATAAGCAGCGAATGGTGGGTGGATGGATCGTTCAAGCCGGAGAAGATCGTTTTACGGACGGTTTCAAGCGTGTGATCGCGATGCGGCCTGACAATGGCGTTTCCGCCTTCGGTGCACGATGTCTTTCCAATCGGGTTAGCTTTGTCCTTAGCGATCTTACGCTGCGGCGCATTCCCAGCGAGCGCGTCACTATTGAATTTCGCGCTGATCGTGGCCGTATTTTTAATACGGAAGGGCAGGCGCTTGACCGCAATGTGATCCAGTTTGCCGCTAAGCCTGGTATGCTCAAGGCGATAGCCGAGTCCAAGGAATTTGCTTTGCGCGCCCGTGTTGGTGACGTCACTTTTGATCGGGTATTCTCGTCCGGCGGAGCGCGAGAAGTTATCAAGATTATTACGGACTCTTGCCCCTCTCACGACGGTTAGGCGCTTACGGCTTGTCCCGCATATCGTTGGATCCTGCGTGCTGTCGCCGGTTTTTTCGGCAAACGGGTGCTGCCGTTCAGATGAAAATCAGAACGAGACACAAGTGAGGTTAGTCGAACCGAGGCTCAGCCCAGGTGCTGCCCAATCTTCAGCAGGGAAGCCAACCCGGGTAGATCGC
>DATAIA010000630.1:0-4392 GCA_036262895.1 Xanthobacteraceae bacterium | reverse complement strand
TTGATCGTGGGTATCCAGTACTCGGCGCCATGCTTGGTCACCTTTCGCGACAGCACTGCGTGTTGAGTTCACAAGATCGGTAAACAAAACCGTGGCCAGGACGCGCTCATGACCGTCCGATGCACTGTCACGATGTCCCGTGATAAACTCCTCGACGTCCCCAAGCAGGGCGTCCACATCACCCCGGGTGAGCGCATGTTCGTTACCAGGATACTCGATAAATCTAGCTCCGGGAATGAGGGCGGCCACATCACGGCCCAGTTCAATCGGAACTTGAGCATCGTGTTTACGATGGAGCACAAGCGTCGGAATTCGTACCGTAGGAAGAATTGAGCTTACGTCAATCAGCGCGTTCAAAAGCGCGAAGGATTTAGCAGCGCCTGGGCTGGCGGAAAGCCGTTCGAGCTTGCCAAACAAAGCAATGGCCTCACGGTTTTCAGCCAAATCGGGAGTGAGAGTCTTGATCATGGCTCCGGTGCCCCAAAGCTTCGCGCGTTGCAGCGCCCTTTCCTTTTGCTCTCCCGCGATATCGCGTCGGTTCGCATATCCGCCAAAAAGAATAAGTCTGGATGCTCTATCCGGGTAAGTAGCTGCGAAGAGAGCGCTCATCGCACACCCTTCGGAAATTCCAAAGAGTGTTGCGCGGTCCGAGCCGACCGCATCCATTACAGCGCGCACATCATCCATTCGTTGTTCGAGCGAAGGAGCATCCGACACCCTATCGGATAATCCTTGACCGCGTTTATCGAAGGTTACAACACGGGAGAAGCTCGACAGCCGGCGCAAAAAGGCCGTATAGCCCGGAAGCTCGTGCATGAATTCGATGTGGGACATAAAGCCTGGAACTAAAATGATGTCGATCGGACCTTCGCCCATCGTTTGATAAGCGATGTTGACGTCACCACTCAACGCGTAATGTGTCTCGGGCAATGCAAAGTCCGTCATCCGCCGCATCCTAGGTCGAGGACTAATTGTCGTCCGTTGGATCGGCAGGATCAAGCCTGACCTTGCGGTCCGAACGGCCGCTTCGGGTCATAAGCGGAAGTCGCCGCCCGCCCGACCGACATCCGCTTTATCTCCGATATCGGACATTCGTTGCGACGGTTGCGAAGCCCGTTTTGTGCCGGAACCGGACTCATGCCTCTGCGGCAAGAAGCACTATCCGATCACCTCGTCGGCGCGGATCAGCAAGGTCGGCCGCACAGTTACCAAGTGCTCTTGCGGTCCTTAGATTGATGACAAACTCGAACTTCGATGGCCGCTCAATCGGACGTTAATAACGTGTCCCCTCGCAAAATCCGATCCGCGATCTGAACGGCTCGCGGGAAAGGTTTCAAAAGGGGCCAACAGGCGACAATCTCCCAATTATTCGATCACCTCGTCGGCGCGTGCAAGCATTGACGGCGAGAGGGTTAATCCCAGCGCCTTCGCTGTCCTGTTGTTGATCACAAAATCAAATTTGGTGGGCTGTTCCACCGGGAGATCGGCTGGTTTTGAACCAAGCAAAATCTTGCTGACGAGCTCGGCAGCTTGCCGGAACAGATCAGGATAATTGGGTCCGTAGGAGAGCAATCCTCCCGTCTGCAAATACTCCCTGCCATTATAGATGGTCGGCAGCTGTGCGCTCGCTGCAAGCGCGTTGATGCGATCCACATTACTAAGGATGAAAGGGTCGGTCGAAACGTAGACAGCTTCCGCGCGTTTGTTGAGAGTCTTGAATGCGGGTGCAATATCTTCGACGGTACGAAGTTCAAGGGTAACAACCTCGATGCCCAACTTGCCGGCAACGGTCTCGACCTCCTTGATCTCCAACACGCTTCCGGGATTAGCGATATTGCCCAATATGGCCAGCTTGCGGAGGCTACCTAGCGTCTCACGTAGGAGTTCGATCTTCTTGCCGGCGATGTCGCTCTGCTGCAGCGACAAACCGGTAACGTTGCCTCCAGGCCGCGCAAGGCTCTGCACGAGACCGGCGGCTACTGGGTCTGCGGCTGCCGCAAACACGACAGGGATGATCTGTGTGGCCGCTTTTGCTGCTTTGGTGGGAGGCGTTCCATAGGTGACTATGACGTCGACCTTCTGCCGAACGAAATTATTGGCGATCTGCACATAACGGTCGTTGCGGCCGTCCGCAAATTGATAGTCGATCGTGATGGTCTTCTTTTCGATCCAGCCCAGTTCGCCTAGTCGCCTTGTGAAGGCTGCGATCCAGGAGCTCATTGCAGAGGCGGTGCTTGAACCAATAAATCCGAGGCGCGGCAGTTTTGCTGCTTGCTGCGCGCGCGCAAGCATCGACCATGCTGCCGTCGTGGCAAGCCCTGCGATGAACCAGCGACGTCTCATGAGCCTCCCGACCAATATTCAAGGATAGCACGTTGCGAGCACCCAGAAAGTAGATGTCCAATCAAAGCGCAAGCTGCGGCCGCATGTCGCCTTCGGGTCATTCGCTACCCGCTGCTCTCGCCGGACGGGGCGCGAAGTCCGCAATGGTCAGAAAGTTGACCTCACTCCAATGCCTAACCTAACCGGCCGCACATGATTTTCGTCCTCTGCAACAGAGGAGAATGCCATAAAGAATCAAGTGATCGCGAACCCCGCGTGCAATAAGCGAGCGCCTTGGAATTAGGGAAAGAAGTTAACGCTACTTGGCGAACGCCACGGCCGCCGCTCGACGCCGTGCTTGCGCACGTAGCTGGTGAGCAGCCTTATCGGACAATTACAGCATCAAATTTCTATATTCACCAAAACTTCCCCGGCGATGATTTCGGGGTCACCAAGGTTGAGGTCGAGCAGGCTTGCTTGAACAAACTCCAGTACTTTAGCGTTAGCCGCAGTGGCGCTTTCCCGGTCCTCGAATATCATCACGGCGACACCGACGCCTTCGCCCCCATCCAGTACGTAGTACGATCTAAATCCGTTTGATTCCCTCAGGATCTGACCGATGCCGCTTTTGGCGCGGCGAGCAGCATCCGCAACCGAACGAACCTTGGTGTACTTTCGCATGACTATGTACATGAACCACCATGCGTTTCAGTTCCAGCCCTGCACACATCAAATCGGGCCGCGACGGCCGTTAGGCCGGCTGTTTAGAGTCTACACGTGCGAAATGCTGCCCAAACATTCAAATCTCATCCTCATCCCAGGTTGATCAGACACTCTGGCAGCCACACGGTGGAGGTTAAAGTACGAATAGCTTACCTATCTCGGCCTGCGGAATCCGCGAACGGATCGACGCGGCTTTGGGGATCAGGATGTCCGCATTGGGTCAATAACGGAAATGTTCCCGCTCCCGTTGCACGTCCGTTCAACCTACAGAAGCAGACATCATCGGCATGACCTCAACGTCCGCTAAGGGCGAGCAACAGACTCCACAAGAGACGCACTCTCACCTTGGTTTCACTTCCCGCTTGAATACCAGTCCGAGCGTTATGCCGGCGGGTTTGCGCGGGTTCGTGAACCTCAACTCCTCGTCGGTAATAGATGTGGAGGCACTTCGCGCCCGACTGGGTGACTGTCTCTTGTCTCCCAAGCCACGCGACCCCCTACATCCGCGAGAAATTCACGAAAGAGCAATCGCCGCCTGCAATGCACGGGTAGGCGTACTTCGAGCTCTCAGTTGAGCGTCACCCACGTTAGGGCACATGAACTGCCACAACTGTTGCAGTGAGCTGGCTGCCCAAACGTGTCCGCCAACTGCCATTCCTGACTTTCATTGCTCCATTGGACGGTAGCATGGCACACGACATCGTCCGAGGTGCAGTTAGAGCAGACCGGCGTCGAGCGCGAAGTTGGACTAGATCGCGAACGAGCTGGTTCAATAGTGTCAGGATCCAAATCAAATGGATTGATGAGGGAGCTCCGCCGCAAGTTCGATCTCCATAGGCGAATCGTTTACTTGTCTTTAGGTGATTCGCATTGTGCGCGTCGCCCAAAATCTACTCCCCATGAGTAAGCCTGAGTATCAACCGTGTATCCCCACACGCGATCTGCCAATTCAGGCGCCGCGCCGATGCGAGCTATCGGTCAACCCCAAAACGCATGGCGTCGGTCTCGATGTACCGCCTGCTTGCTCGCCCGGGCCGATCGGGTGATTGAGTAGACGCGCCATCCAAGTGACTGATGTGTGTGGACGGATCATAAAGGGGCAGGTCAGCGCCATGGATCGGTGCTAATTTGCAAGCTACAATAATGGTCGGGCGTTGCAGATCGGGCGCAATCGCGGGACGTGCGAGACCAGTAGAGTAATAGAGGGGTAAAAGCGCATGCAATCCACTTCTCACCCACTGCTGTCGAGAGCCGACGGGTTCGCTACCAAAAGCTCTGACACCCTGATTCTCATCGGACGCATCCTCCTGGCGTGGATATTCGTCGGCAGCGCGTATGGAGCAATCA
>DATAIA010000629.1:0-4911 GCA_036262895.1 Xanthobacteraceae bacterium | reverse complement strand
CCTGATCGGGCTCGACATGGCCGCGATCGACGCGACCGTTTCTCCAGCCATGATAAAACGATCTGCTCCTGTCGCTGCCCGGCTCCGGTTCGTTGCGCAGAGCGGATAGGTATCCAGCCAGACACTCATCCTCGTTAAGGCCGGGCTCGCTGTATTTGAAGTGCGCGAACTCGGTCATGCGGCATCCTTTCCAAGTGCCGGGATCACTTCCGCCGACCACTTGATTTGCTGGATCGGCACGCCGCTGCCGTGCTTCTTGCCGGTGTCGTAGATTCGCGCGAAGTCGCGGCCCGCGGCGGTTACTTCCCAATGTTCGCCGCGCTTTATCTGGAATCCCGCCTTGGCGAGCAGCTGGTTCATGCCGCGCGCCGGGGTGCTGATGCGCTTTCCGAGTTCGGTAGGCGTGAAATAGAGCGAGTCCTGATTCTCAGCCTCCATGTGCGTGCGGCCCATGAGTTGCAGCACGTTCGCGCCTGAGACGGCTTGCACGGCCTGGTTGGCGCTGATCGCTGCTGCTTGCTTGTCGCAGCCGATCAGACGAGCGATCTTGAAGAACGGCGGAAACAGTTTCACGGCGTCGATCATGGCCGGCGCTTTCGCGGTTGCCGCGCCGGTGGCGACGGCATCGAAAGTTCGGATGACCTTCAGGTGGAAGGATGGGCTAATCCACATCGCATACGAGTAGACCATTTCCTTACAGACGAAAGTACCGCCATTACGGCCTTCGAGAGCAACTACCGGAATTACGGTAGTTTCGAGTTCGGCGATCAACTCCTTCGTCTGCGGCGATGCCAGCCAATAGCTCGGACCGTGGCGCTTTTCTCCGCCTGCTGCTCGATGAAGATCGTTGAGGCTGAACCGGCCATCAGCGTCCGCATGGATCGCGACCTGCCCAATCTGGATCAGGCTGTTGTTCGTGTTACGCTTCGTCATGTTGTGTTCCGTGTTTGGTTCACTGCACCAAAAGCCTTGACCGTTAGCTCCCCAGCATCCCGGTCAGGGCTTTTTCTTTTGCATCCGCTTCGGCGGCGCCCTCCAGTGCCTTGAGAATCACCCAGTGAAGAGACCGATCTAACTCATCGGCGCGGCGCTGGTAGTGCTCACGAAGGTGTGGCGGAAGCCTGAGCGGATACGAGGCGGCCTGTTTGTGCATCTGCGCTCCTTATCCACAGTTAGATTCCAAATGAATCTGTCTGAATGATATCGGAAATGGGGAAGGTGTCAAGTAGGCGCTCTTTCGCAGAGTCAAAAAGATTCGTATCATGCGGGCATGGCTACGAAACAACCCACCGCATACCCACTCCGCATGCCCGATGACCTACGCGACAAGGTGGAAGCTGTCGCGCAGGAATCCGGTCGTAGTGTCAATCAGGAGATCGTTCAGCGCCTTGCTGATAGTTTTGAGGCCGGCAAGAGACTGCCGAAAACGGTCGTTGAAGTGGTCGAAAAAGCGGCCGAGATCAATGCGTGGGCGTTCGAGGACGCGCTGCTGAGATATGTGGTTGTGGGCATGCAGGCCGAGCCTCTGCGTAGATCAGCAGAGGAGGCGCTGCAAGCGGAGCGCTACAGGAACATGGCGGCGCGACAGTTGCTTGTCCGCTCAGCGGACCAACTCCATCGGATAGCCGAGAGCGTAATGGTGGCTGAATTTACGCCAGAGCTACGCGGGGAGTGGAAGCAAACGCTCACCATGCTGATCCACGAGATCAGGCGTATGGATCGGTCCTAGAACCTCACGACTCATACCTTCATGCCACTCGGCGCGGCTTGAATTGCACCACATTGGGCGCCGCGATCGGTGCCGGTGCGCCGCCACCGCAGCACTCATCGATGAAGCGTGCCCATGCCTCCATGGCGGCCCGACGCTCCGGGATCTCCTCCCGAACGTCATAGACCCCTTCGATGCCCGGCAGCTTGTGATTCAGGGCAATCTCGCTGATCTCGCGCGAGAACCCCAGGTTTCGCAGATGCCCCTTGGCGGTCGAGCGCGTATCGTGCGGCGTGAAGCGGCGCATCTCCAGCCCGCGCGTCGCGAAGGCGCGATGAATCGCATCCCGCAGCACTTTCTTGTTGACGTGGCCGAATTGATTCTGCGTGGTTCTCGCTGGCAACAGCCACTCGGAGTCGCCCGAGATCGCGATCAACTCCCCCATCCACTCAATCACCAATGGCGCGAGCGGGACCAGAAATTCCTGCTTCGTCTTCGTCGAGTCGCCCAGCACGCGCCATGACCCCCGGTCCAGATCGATCAGCGCTTTGCGCGCCTTCACGAGCTCGACCGTGCGCACGCAGGTGGCCAACAGGACGCGGAACATCAGGCCATTCTGGCGGCCGATCAGATCATCAATATTCGGCAGCAGCTGCTCGAGTTCTTGCTGCTGCAGCATGACGCGCTTGCGCTTCGGCGGCCTGGGGCCGAGGATCGATTTCAGCGCAATGCCCACTGCCGGATTGAAGTTCAGTTGCCTGCGCCCGATGGCGTGAGCGAAGAGGGTCCGGCAGACGATCAGGAGCGTCTCGCAGACCGTCCAGGGCCGCTTGCAGGTTTCCACCATCGAGACGAGATCGGTCGGGATGACCGCAGCCACCTCAAGCGAGCCCAAGCGAGGCCGAATCACCTTGTCGATCAGGCCGGCATACACCTCCACCGAAGTCGGCGCCAGATCCGGGAATCGCTTGTCGATGTAGTCGTCGCATAGCTGATTGACGGTCATGGCCTCGCGCGTGCGGGCCTTTTGGGTCTTCTTGTCGGCCGCCGGGTCTTTCCCGTTGTCGACCTGGACGCGCTCGGCCCGCGCCCGTTTGCGCGCCTCGGCCAGCGACATGTCGGGGTAGTTGCCCAGCGTCAGTTCGCGCCGGCGCGCGCCGCGGCTATAGCGCAGCACCCACGTGGCCGTGCCGAACTCGGACAGCGTGAAGGTCAGCCCGTCGCCGTCCGCCCGCGTAATGGGCTCCTTCGCGACCACCCAGCGGCGCAGTTGCATGTCGTCCAGAGCGTGATGTAGGCGCGGCATTATTGGCCTCCATTAAGAATGGTCGCCATTATTGATGCGCGCGTAGCTACCAGTCTAGCTACCAATTAAATGTGTAACACTGTGATACACGATAATACGCCCTGCCACGCGAAAATCCTTTGCTTTCATAGGGTTATGCCAACATGATGGCACACGGTGAAGCATGGCGATATACCCTTCGTTTTAAGAATCGCTTAATTCCGCTACCAATCTCTGCCTTGTCTGGCGTGGCTTTGCGAGGTGGATCCATTTAAAAACCGGTCCTAGCTACCAGGCTGGCTACCAGCCAGCCGTTGGACGCTGGCGTCGGTGATGCCCGACGAGTTCGGCCCGATCTTGACCAGCGTCAGCACGCCGCGGCGCACCATGCGGTAGATGGTGTTGCGCGAGACGCCCAGCGCGGCGGCAACGTCGTTGATGCGGTGCAACTTCGGGAGCGTGGTGGCCATCCCTATCCTCCTATGAATTCCGTGTTCGGTATCAACCGCTCGCGCGGCGCAATAAAAAGGGCGCTACTATCGGACGCCCCACAGTTCCTTCGTTTTGGCGATTACGCGTTGTGCTGCTGCTTCCATCTCTTCCAATCAAATCTGCCGCTCTGCGGCGGTGGTGGGGTTTTCAACGTCCAGCACTTCGTCGCCGAAACGCGATGCAACGAAAGTCCGCATGGCAGCAATTAGGGGTGTTGGCCCACGCATGCGGTGATGGCTCGGGCTTCGCTTCGGATCGCTTGGATGCGGTACCGGATACGAGAATGAGCCAGCCCAGTCGAGTTTGCCTTCCCAGTGTCGCTGCCATGTGTCGATGCTGATCTTTTCGCGCTCAATGATCGGGCCGGCATGCGCCCAATCTCTGGATGGCTGAAAGTAGAAGTAGCTTTTGAACTCCTTCCAATCAGTCTCATTGGAATGGTATTCGGGATCAAAGCTGCGCGATGTTGCTGGATGTCCATTGCGAAGGGTGAACTGCATGCCCTCGGCTTTTGCGACCCAATAATCAAGATCAGTGCCGCTCAGTTCGCTGACCTTCACAGCTTCACCTCCGAAAATTCCGTTTTCACCGTCACCTCGGTCGAATGATGCCGCTGCATCGTTCGGGTGCTCATGCGCCTATCCTCTTGAATTCCACGACCCACACCCACGGATTTGTATCCCACCCATAGCCGTGCGGGGCGTTGAGGCTGTCCCATAGCGTGGCGTATGCCGTTCGCGCTGACTCCATCGAGCAGGAGCGTTGATCCGTTGGCTCATGCCACCACAATGGGTGGCTGCCGAACACTGGGCAATCGTGTTGTCCGATGGAATAAATTCCCTCGGCGATCGCATCTGGCTCGCTGATGTCCTGCAACCGCTCAACGCGTACACCCGTCACCTCAAGCGTGATGCGCGATGCGGCGCGCGGCATATGAATCGAAGGGCGCCACTCTCGGCGGATGCCATCGGGCGATCGTTCAAGGTCGGCACCGAGCGGATCATCCAGGTAGTCGGCGCGGTAAAACACCAGACAATCCTGCTCGTATGGCCCGAATGGATGATTGCTGTTCTGCCACGTCTCGCGCACATATAAGCGGTCGCCAACCTCTCCGTAGGGGCATGGCTGCGCCCAATCCATCAGCGCTTCGCCATCGAATCCATAGAAGTGCGTGCGCGGATCTGGGTGGTGAAATGTGAACACGTCTCGTGCCACGGCGGGCGGCTGCGGCTTCACCACACGCCGCGTCTGCGTCTTTCGGCCATCGAGCAGCGCGCGCACCATCTCACTGCTGAAAAGGATTGGTCGTTCCTTCACGTCCTCACCTCCGCCTTCTCCGCAAACCACAGCATCGCCCGCAACTCTTCCGCCGAGAACACGCCATCCAATACGACGCCTCCACCGCGCCAATCGGGTGCGCCGTCGA
>DATAIA010000628.1:0-7817 GCA_036262895.1 Xanthobacteraceae bacterium | reverse complement strand
CGACGGCGGACATATCTCGCGCAATCCCGGTACGCTGATCGAACTACTGCTTGATCTGCTTCCGCTGCGTCAGGCTTTTGCGGCTCGCAACGTGCCCCCGCCGCAAGCGCTGCTCAATGCAATTGATCGCATGATGCCGATGTTGCGTTTCTTCCGGCATGGAGACGGCAATTTCGCTTTATTCAATGGAATGGGGCCAACCCCACCCGACCTGCTTGCAACCGTACTCGCCTATGACGATGCGCGCGGCACGCCGGTATCGAATGCGCCGCATAGCGGCTATCAGCGCCTTCAGAAGGCCGGTGGTCTGGTGCTGGTTGATACCGGCCCGCCGCCGCCCATAGCGCTAAGCCAGGAAGCCCATGCTGGTTGTCTCTCTTTCGAATTTTCAATCAAACAAAATCGCGTCATCGTGAATTGCGGCTTGCCCGCGACAAGCCGCGATAGTTGGCGGCATGTCTCGCGAACGACCGCAGCGCACTCGACAGTGACTTTCAACGAAAAATCCTCATGTCGGTTTCTGATTTCAAATTCCCTGCGTCGTCTGCTTGGCAGTCCAATCATTCATGGCCCTCGTGAGGTCACGGCGTTCCGTCAGGAACGAGAGGACGGCGAATTGCTGCGCGTTTCGCACGACGGCTATGCCAACGATTTTGGTGTGATCCACCAACGCTCGCTGCGCCTGACGACCGACGGCAATCGCCTGGATGGGGAAGACGCATTCCTTCCAGCCCGCGGCGACGAACTGCCGGCCCGCGCCAAGGATGAATTTGCGGTGCGCTTTCATCTCCATCCCACGGTGAAGGCAAACCGCCTGACTGACGGGCACGGCGTTATGCTGATGCTGCCAAAGCGGGAAATGTGGACCTTCACCAGCTACGAACATCCCTGCGAACTTGAGGAGAGCGTCTATCTTGCGGGGTCGGATGGACCTCGGCGTGCGCTCCAAATCGTCATCCGCGGGCATGCCCGCGATATCAGGCACGTGCGCTGGACCTTTGCGCATCACGAGGCTGGAACGCCAACAGCGCGCCACGCCGTACGCGAGGAGCCAAAGTTGCCTTTGTAAGAGGCAACGGTTTCACGACCGCCTGTTTCATGCTAGCAGCCCCTTTTTGCCGACCAATCAATCGAGCTGACAATGACCGAGCGTCCACGCCGCATCTCCCGAGCCCTCCTGTCGGTATCCGACAAAGCGGGACTCATTCCATTTGCGCAAGCTCTTACCAAGCACGGCATCGAGCTTGTATCGACCGGCGGCACCCGTGCGGCGCTGGCAGGCGCCGGGCTCGACGTGCGCGACGTTTCAGATCTGACCGGATTCCCGGAAATGATGGACGGGCGCGTCAAGACGCTGCATCCCAACGTCCATGGCGGATTGCTTGCTATCCGCGACGATAAGGACCACGCGCAGGCGATGGCCACACACGCCATCGCCCCGATCGATTTGCTTGTGGTCAACCTCTATCCGTTTGAGGCGACTGTTGCGAAAGGCGCGGCTTACGACGACTGCGTGGAAAATATCGACGTCGGCGGCCCGGCCATGATCAGGGCGGCGGCTAAAAATCATGCCGATGTGGCTGTCATCGTCGATCCCCAGGACTATGACGCGCTGCTTGCCGAACTCGGCGCGCATAACGGTGCAACGACGCTTGGGCTACGCAAGCGCCTTGCCGCCAAAGCGTTTGGACGCACGGCGGTCTACGACGCGGCGATTTCGGAATGGTTCGCGCGCGAACTTGCCGACCCTGCGCCGGAATGGCGCGCAGCCGGCGGCAAGCTTGTCGAAGCGCTGCGTTATGGTGAGAACCCGCATCAAACAGCCGCGTTCTATCGCACTTCCGATATTCGTCCGGGTGTTGCGACCGCCCGGCAAGTCCAGGGCAAACAATTATCCTACAACAATCTCAACGATACCGATGCGGCCTACGAATGCGTGGCGGAATTCGATCCCGGACGCACCGCAGCCTGCGTGATCGTCAAACACGCTAATCCCTGCGGTGTTGCCGAGGGTGACAATCTTAAACTCGCGTATGAGCGCGCACTCGCCTGCGATCCGGTCTCGGCCTTCGGTGGCATTGTCGCCGTCAATCGTCGTCTGGATGCCGAAGCCGCGCGTGCCATCACCGGAATTTTTACGGAAGTTATTATCGCGCCCGATGCGGACGACGAAGCGATCGCGATCATTGCCGCAAAAAAGAATCTTCGCCTGCTGCTGGCCGATGGGCTTCCCGATCCGCGTGCTGCCGGCACAATGATCAAATCGGTTGCCGGTGGATTGCTGGTGCAATCGCGCGACAATGCCGTTGTCGATGCGATGCAGTTGCGGGTCGTCACCAAACGCGCGCCCAGCGAGGCTGAACTGGCTGACCTTCGCTTTGCCTTCCGCATCGCCAAGCACGTCAAGTCAAATACCATTGTCTATGCCAAGAACTGCGCAACAGTCGGCATCGGCGCCGGGCAGATGAGCAGGGTCGATGCATCCCGCATCGCCGCGCACAAGGCGGAAGATGCTGCCAAGGAAGCCGGACTTGCGCAACCGGCCACCAAAGGCTCAGTCGTTGCCTCCGATGCATTCTTTCCGTTTGCCGATGGATTGCTGGTTGCGGTCGAGGCTGGCGCTACTGCCGTTATTCAACCGGGCGGTTCGGTCCGCGATGATGAGGTGATCAAGGCAGCCGACGATCATGGCGTCGCCATGGTGTTCACCGGCACGCGGCATTTCCGGCATTAACACGAAACAAATAACGCAATGGCCTCATGGTTCGGACGGTTGTTGCGCAACCTCCTCACCATGAGGTTCTTGGTTTTCACCGATTGATGAGATCGCCCAACAAACTTGCCGCGACGGTCAATTTTGAAAGCGTCAGGCCTGAACTGGCAATTTCATGGATGGCGCCACGAATGCGCTCAACCGCGCCGACGCGCGCCTTGATCCAGCCCTCAACCGCTGCGCTACCGACAGCTCCGTTCTCCACCATCTGCGCGGCAATGTGCCCCGAGGCCTGCGCAATCGCATCAAGCGCGCGATCAAGCGCCAATCGATCAAAGTAATCTGTGACCTGAATGGTGCGCGCGGCTGAAAGAATGCGATCAAGCCGGAAGTACGTGCCAACCGCAAAGTAGGTTGCGGCAACGTCCGCTACCAGCTTGCCGGTGCGATCGGCCACCAGCACGATGTCAGGCGCCGCCGCAAGCACCGGCAGGCTCGCCAGACGCAATGCAAGTTCGTCGGGTAGGCCAGCGGATTGCAAGGCGGCGACCTGCGCCATGCGGGCGGCCGCCGCTTCGCTTGACAGGACCCGATCGAGAACACCGGCCACCGCCTCGACCCCTGCGCGATAATGTTCGATCACACCGGCAAGACCGCGCGAAAGATCGACATTACGAACAAACCACACGATTCGATCGAGCAGCAGATCCTGCACCGACGCATAAAGTTCAAGCTGCAGCTTGCCACTGATTTTACCGTCAAGCCCATCGAGCGCGGTATTCAACGCTGTCATGCCGTAACTGTCGCGCACGGCGGCAAAGGCCGCAGCAATGACCGCGGGTGCGGCACCGGTTTGATCGGCAATGCGAACGACCAGCGAAGAACCACCGCGGTTGATCATTGAATTGGAAAGTTGCGTCGCAATGATGTCCCGGCGCAGGCGGTGTTTATTGACTGCATCGGGGAAGCGTTTGATCAACGGCATGGGGAAATACCGCCCCAGTTCGCGTCCGAGATAGGTATCGTCCGGCACGGCCGAGGCGAGAAGATTGTCGTAAAGCGAAATTTTCGCGTAAGCGAGCAACACCGCAAGCTCCGGCCGCGTCAACGGCTCGCCCCGGCGGCGGCGTTCCGCAAGCTCAAGATCGTCGGGCAAATATTCAACCGTACGGTCAAGCAAGCCGCGAGCCTCAAGCGTCTGCATCAGGCGCTGCTGAAAACCGAGATCTTCCAATCCACGGCGGTGGGCGAGAGAAAGCGCAAGCGTCTGCAAATAATTATTGCGCAACACGAGTGCTGCGACCTCGTCCGTCATCTCGGCGAGCAGTTGATTGCGCGCCTGCTCGTCTAGCCTGCCATCTCGAAGCGGCAGACTGAGCGCAATTTTGATATTCACCTCAACGTCTGACGTATTAACGCCGGCGGAATTATCGATGGCGTCGGTGTTGAGCCGCACACCGCGAAGCGCCGCTTCCACGCGGCCCCTTTGCGTTATGCCAAGATTAGCACCCTCGCCCACGACTTTGCTGCGAATGTCCGCTCCGGTGATCCGGATTGCATCATTGGCGCGATCGCCGACCTGTTCGTCGGTTTCCGTGGATGCGCGAACATAAGTACCGATTCCGCCGAACCACAAAAGATCGACATCAAGCTTCAGGATGGCATCCATGATCCGCTGCGGCGTGGTCTTTGCTTCGGCAATTCCGAGCAGGGCCTGCGCCTGCGGCGAGAGCTGAATTTCTTTCGCACTGCGCGGAAATACTCCGCCGCCGGCGGAGACCAACGTCTTGTCGTAGTCCTGCCAGCTTGAACGCGGCAGATTGAAGAGACGCTCGCGCTCGACAAAACTTACGGCCGGGTCGGGATTGGGATCGAGAAAAATGTCACGGTGGTCGAACGCGGCAACAAGCTTGATGGTCCGATCAAGCCGCATGCCGTTGCCGAACACATCACCCGACATGTCGCCCACTCCGGCAACGGTGAACGGCCTCGTTCTGATATCGATATCGATTTCGCGGAAATGCCGCCGCACAGCCTCCCAGGCGCCGCGGGCGGTGATGCCCATTTTCTTGTGATCGTAACCCGCAGATCCGCCGGACGCGAACGCATCGCCGAGCCAGAATTTGTGCTCGATTGAAATAGCGTTCGCCGTGTCGGAAAATGTCGCCGTCCCTTTGTCAGCGGCAACGACCAGATAAGGATCGTCTGCATCGTGACGCAGAACATTCTGCGGCGCGATAATGCCGTTCAGTCCGATATTGTCGGTGATATCGAGCAGACTTGAAACAAACAAAACGTAGGCCGCGGTGCCTTCCGCCTGAATGGCCTCGCGCGCTCCACCGGCGGGCAGGCGTTTCGGCAAAAAACCACCCTTGGCGCCGACCGGAACGATCACCGCATTTTTGACTTGTTGCGCTTTGACAAGACCCAGCACTTCGGTGCGGAAATCCTGCGGACGATCGGACCAGCGCAGACCGCCGCGCGCCACCTTGCCGAACCGCAGATGCACGCCCTCAACCCGCGGCGAATAAACAAAGATTTCGTAAAGAGGACGCGGCAGTGGGAGATCTTCGATCTTTCGGCTGTCGAACTTGATCGCAATTGTCGATTTCGGCTGACCAGCCGAATCGGCCTGATAAAAATTGGTGCGCAGCGCCGATCGAACGGCGTTGACGAACCGGCGCAGGATCCGATCTTCATCCAGGCTCTCGACGTCCATCAGCGCGGTGTCGATTGTTGCACAGAGCTCGATTTCACGCGCAGCTCGTATATCCATCGATAATTCGAGCTGCGGATCAAATCGCAAATGAAAGAGCTGCACAATCTGCGCCGTCACGCCCGCGTGCTTGCGTAGCGTCGCCCACATATAATCTTGCGAATAAGCGATCCGCGCCTGCCGCAGAAAGCGGGAGATTGTTCGCAACAATGCGACCTCGCGCCATTGTAGACCAACCCCAAGCACAAGCGCGTTGTAGCCGTCGTTCTCGGCGCGACCGCGCATGACGGTGATGAAGCAGGTTTCAAGGCGCTCTTTGAGCGGTTCCATATCAATTGAACCGCCGTCGGCCCTTTCAAGCAGCATATCGTGCAACCAGACTTCCGATGTGGCCGTTTGAACCGGCTCTATTTTGAAGGTGCGTTCATCAACGACCTTGAAGCCCATGTTCTCCAAAACCGGCACGCGGTTGCTAAGCGGGATCGGCCGTTCGCGGCTCCACACCTTCAAGCCCACCGTTTGGTCCGACGCATCGCGGCGTCGAACGAAATCGACATTGAGCGGTCGCGTTGACGACAGCGTTTCGATCGCGCGGATATCGCCAACGGCAACGGATGGGGAATAAACATCGCGATAGCCGGCCGGGAAGGCCTGCCGGTATCGTCGCAGAAACTGCTGCGCCTTGACCGGCTCGTGCGCGAGCCCAAGAGCCTCGGCCAATCCGTCGACCCAAGTTCGCACGATGGCGGCAACCGCCAGTTCCATACTGGCGCGATCGGGGTTCGCGACATTGGGGTCCGACAGACCGATGATGAAATGCACGCGAACCAACGGCCCTTCCGCGAAAAACGGATAAAACGCCGAGACGCGGCCTTTGTAGGCACCGGCCAGATAGTTGCCAATCGCCTGCCTGATATTGCTGTCGAAGCGTTCGCGGGGAATAAACACCAGAATTGAAATGAAACGATTGAAGCGATCTCGGCGTGCAAGAACGCGCAACCGCGGCCGTTCGTCGAGGAACAAGATTTCCATCGCGAACAAAAACAGCGTCTCCTCGTCGATCTGAAACAACTCGTCACGAGGATAGCTTTCCAGCACATTGACAAGCGCTTTGCCGGAATGGCTGTCGGCATCAAAGCCGGCACGGCGCAATACGGCATCGACCTTGCGCCGCAGATAAGGAATCGTACGCGTCGATTTGACATAAACGGTCGACGTAAAAAGCCCGACGATCCGGAATTCTCCGGCCAAATTTCCGTTCGCATCGAGCCGCTTGATGCCGATGTAATCCATATAGACGCGGCGATGAACGCGCGAGCGCACATTCGCCTTGGTGGTGATCAGGAGCTTCGGTTCCTGCAGGAACGCTTTGATCTCCGGCGTGATCTGCACAAGCGCATGGCCTTGGCGCAGCACCTGCACTTCGGGATTGCGCAAAATACCGAGACCGGTTTCAAACTGCGGCGCAAGCGCGCCGGCTGCATCGGCATAGGAATATTCGCGCACACCGAGGAAGGTGAAGTTATTCCCGACTAGCCATTCCAGAAACTGCACGGCTTCGGCGGTTTCTTCGACGGGAAGCGACGGGGGATTGTTGCGCAAATCGGCGATCATTTCGCCGACCCGGGTCATCATCGCGTGCCAGTCCGCGACACAGCCCCGCACATCGGCGAGCACTTGGCTCAGCCCCGTTGTAATCTCATTCTGACGCGCTTTGTCGTCAATTCGTTCGACATGAACGTGAATGAAGCTCTCGCGGCTGGTATGGCCGACCGCCGGCCCCTCGCCATGGAAACCGAGCAAGGCACCCGCCGCATCGCGCTCGACCGCAAAGATTGGATGCACCACCAGACGAATCTCAATGCCCTGCTCGGCAAGCTCGTTCATGATTGAATCGAGCAGAAAAGGCATGTCGTCATTGATGATTTCAATGATTGAGACGGTTTTGGTGCTTGCAGCTCCAATCGGGCGATCGCGTGATTCGAAACGGATTTTTGGCTCGCCCGGTTTGCGCTCCTTCAGGAAAACCCAAGCCTCTTCAGCAAACGAACTCAGCTCACGCGCCTCATAGCGCACCAGGTCTTCGGGCACCGCGCGGGAAAAAAGCTGGGCCGCAAAATTGCCGGGCATATCGCTATGAAGCCCCGTCAGGATCGTGCCGGCGCGTTCAATCAGCCGCCGCGCTTGCCGTTCGTTTTCGCTGTCAAGCAAACCATCAGGGGCCATAGCAGTTTCTCAACTCACCCTCGTGCGCCGGGGTTGTCATGATTTGCGTTTCCTCCCATTCGCGGCGAACTCAAATTGGAACGTCCGAATAGAGACACGAGGAGGGAAGTGTCCGATATCCTGCATGCGCAGTCGAGGGGCACCCGTTTACGCAAAGCCGAG
>DATAIA010000627.1:0-17784 GCA_036262895.1 Xanthobacteraceae bacterium | reverse complement strand
CTTTGCAACGGGTGCCGGTTTGAGTTTCGCGTAAGGGTCGGGCGAAACGGGGTGATCCCAGCCGCCATTCGGCGCCTTGACGTTGATCGCATGCTCGGGCTGGGGATCGGCAGTCCACGTCTGGACTGCCAGCTTTGCGGCATTGAGCGATTGGGGGTCGAGCCGGGCCGCGACATCGTCGCGTTTCTGGCCTGCGTCTTCATCGCCCTGCAGTGCCGCCAGCGAGAACCACTTATAGGCCTCCGCGAGATTCTGTTCGACGCCTACGCCGCGGGCATAAAGAATTCCGAGATTATATTGGCTGTCTGCGACGGCGCGATCTGCCGCCTTGCGGAACCAGTGCGATGCAAGCTTGTAGTCCGGCTTTCCTTCAGATCCTTCTGCATAGAGAACGGCAATATTGTGCATCGCTTTGCCGTTGCCCTGCTCAGCCGCGGCGACATAGAGTCTTCGCGCCGCCTGCAAATCCTTCTTAACGCCTTGCCCCTTTTCGTACAGGCTGCCCAGCCGATATTGCGCCGGCGCGAGCCCATGGTGGGCCGCGCGCTGAAACCATCGGACGGCATCCTCGAAATTCTGCCGTACGCCTCGACCCTCCGCGAAACGCACAGCCACCTCGTACTCGGCACTGGCGTTTCCGGATGCGGCAGCATTGCGCAGCGCAGGACCGCCAATTGACTCAGGCAATCTGGCCCCATCCTGCGGAGAACCGGGCGAGTTCGCACTGACGGCAGAATCAGATGCGGTGCCGGCCCCGGCCGCTTCCGGCGGACGGGAAGCCGTCGTGCCCGAAAAGTTTGGCAACATTGGCGAAAGTTTGCTGCCGAAATCGCCGAGAGCTGCGGCTGCCTTCTTTGCCCCTTCCGTGAATTGCGCTCCAAGGACCGTTGCCGATGGCGCGGCATAAATGATGTCGTCAACGGGAGACCATTGCCGCGACTGGCGGTCGGGCAATGTCTTGGGGGCAGCAGGTGCACTCAGGCCAGGTTCGGTCGCTGGTGTTGAACTCGTCGTTTTTCCCCCGGGGCTTTCGGCCGGTACGCCTGCCGCATCGGGTGCGGGGCGGGGGGCCTCGACAATAACATTGCGGCGGACACCGATGCTCTCGATGGCCAGAAAGAGAAGGCCTGCGAGGATCAAGACAATGCTCAATCCGATGACGAGCGGCCGACGCATATTGGCAAACGGCACGCCGATAAACGAGTTAGCTTCGATGTCTTCCGGCTCTACGTCCTCGGTCCTATCAATTGCCGCCGCGGCCTGAGCTGCTCGGCGGGCCGCGGCAATGAAATTCGCCTTGCCGGCGGGTTCAGGCGCAGCCTGTTGCATGAACGGCCCGAGCGCTGCCGCTGAGGCGGCAATGCGCTGCGCTGCGGATGCGATTTCTCTGCGCGGTGCGCCGGACCCGGGTTCAAGGGGATTATCGACCTCTTGAGATCGCTCAAGGTTCAGAATGGGTGCAGCCGTTGCGGATAGCTGCGAGATATTGGGCCGGGTCGGTATGGCGGAAACGGGCTTTGCCGGAGCCAGTCGCCCCGTAAACGATTGAACGCCCTCTTCTTTGTTGACGGCCGCAGACGCCCGTACCGGAGCCTCGGCACGCAGATCGGTTTCTATTTTGCCAATCCGGTCAACAAGGCGCTGCAAGGTGCCATGCACGGCCTCAAGCGTATTCTGGGTCCGGCGGTCGATTGCCGCCTGGGTATTGCGCAATTCCGTGAGTTCGCGCTTGAACGTATCGACTTCGGCGCCATTACCGGCGCTCTCCATCATTTCACGGGCTACGGAACGCGCGGCATGTTCGGCTGCCTCGATTGCGTTCGCGCGAGCGTCCTTAAGCTGCAGTACGACATCGGCGATGCCGCGTTCGATCGCACCGAGATTTCCAAGGCGGGCATCGGTTGAATCGAGCTTCTGGGCAAGCTGGACAATCTGGTTCTCCAACTGATCGAAAGCACGATCATCTGTCGGGGCCCGAACCGTTTCGAGCTTCTCAGTCAGCGATTTGATCAACAGCTCGAGTTGCGGTGGCGTATCCGGTTGCTGTGTCGATTTCGCATCGATTGAAGCGGCAAGCGTCTCGATCCGTTGCGCAAGATGATCGAGGCGGGGGTCGTTTTTTTCCGAACCCGCGGATGAAGCCCGCTCAAGCCCTGATGCGATGACGCGCACGTCGGAGGCAAGTGCCGCAAGCGCGTCCCCCGAAGCAACGCGATCGGCAACGCCCCGCAGCTCCGCAATCGCGATTTCGAGCTGTTGCATCATATGCGGATCGGGACCGGTCGCAGCCAGAAGGTCCACCTTGCGGGTCAGCGTCGTAACCGCATCGTCGTAACCGGAAAGGCTTTCAGCCGGCTCAAGCGCGTTCAGCGCGCTGCGAATATTCGCAAGGCCGTTTTCAACGCTCGACTGTCCGGTTGCATGCGAGCCGGATTGAGCGCGCGCGCTGGTCCGTTCAAGCGCCTGTATCTCCGCCTGGAGCGTTTCAATGATTCGGCTTGGCACGGCCTCGGTCAGCGTGCGGCGGATTTCGGCGAGATCTTTGCGCAAGCCGACGACCGCATCTTCAACGTCGCCGGGCCGCCGCAATGTTTCGATCTGCTGCGTGATGGCGCGCAACTGCTGTTCGAGATGTGACAGGTCGGGCTCGGCCGGTACGGTTTGCGTGCCGCTGCGGCTGATCGGGGCCGAGCGCTCCTGATCGTAGAGCTCCGCGACATTCGTCAATGCGGCAAGTGCATCGTCGACCTTGGCAACGCGCCGCTCCAGATCGCCCGAAATATTCCCACCGGAAATGAGCTGATCGATCCGGCGGTCAAGCCGGGCAATCGCATCGCTCAGACGATCCGATACGGAATCATCTCGCAGGGGCTCGGTATGCTCGGCGCCGCGTCGCGCCAGCCGTTCAAGCCGGTCCAGGCGTTGATGCGTCGATTCCAGACCTTCGTTGTTCTGTACGGCGGAGCCGTTACGCGCGGCAGGGCTGCGTGGTGGCGGCCGCACGCCAACTTCCATCGCGCTGTCGATGATGGCCGCATTGAGCCATTGGCCGAGCGACAACCCAGCGCGGCGAGCGGCTTCGCGTGCCGTCTCCACAGCCTCAGGTTCGACACCTTTTACGTTCAAAAGAACGCCGGACTTCATGCTCAGGCCCGCATCTCCGCTTGGGGGCAGCGCGGGAGCCAGAGGGCTCGTTTCTGGAACCAACACCCAAGACGGGGAGTTGTCGGGGGTGCGCCTATCCCCCACGGTCGACTTTTCCTCTTTAGGGTAAAGAAGTTGTTAAGTGAGCAATGCCTTGCCGCATTGGCCGCAGTTATCTCGGGAATACCGATCTTCACGGTTACGTAAACTGTCCGGTGTAATGAACGTGCGATGTTCAAATTGGTCGGGCCGCACGAGCTTGAGCATGTGGGGTTCAAATATCTCAGCTCGATCACGCGAGGGTATCAGCATTTACGGTTGCGTCGGGGAACTCAGTTTCAGTGCGCACGCTCGATATGAAGAGCACGCGCCACTTCTATTCCCGCTGCACGGGCTGTGAGTGAATGTCCTTGTTGACCCGGCCATGATGCGCATCACGCAAATATTCAAAGCGATGCCCAAATCGCAAGGAATCAAATCGTCGCCGGCGTGACTCCGGTGGAGTTTAGAGTTGCTGGACTCGAGGGAGGGTTCGATGCCGTCCTACAAGGCGCCTGTAGACGACGTTGTGTTTCTGCTGAACGACGTTTTCCATCTCGAGCGTTACAACAACCTACCGGGATTTTCCGACGCGTCATCTGACGTGGTCGAGGCGATTTTATCTGAAGCAGCCAAGTTCTGCGAAGAGATGCTCTCTCCGCTCAATAGGATCGGCGATGTTGAGGGATGCACGCGCCACGGTGACGGCAGCGTGACGACGCCGAAGGGCTTTAAGGAGGCCTACAAGCAACTCGTCGAAGGCGGCTGGATCGGCATTTCTGCGCCGCCGGAATTCGGCGGTCAGGGATTGCCCGGCACTTTGACCGAAGTGGTCAACGAGTTTTTATGCTCGGCCAACATGGCATTCGCGATGTATTCCGGCCTGACCCAGGGCGCCATCGCGGCCATCAATGCCCATGGCTCGGCAGAGATTAAATCACGTTATCTGCCAAAAATGATCGCCGGGAATTGGACCGGAACGATGAATCTGACCGAGCCGCATTGCGGCACGGATCTCGGTCTTTTGCGCACCAAAGCGGTGCCGCAGCCGGACGGAAGCTACAAGATCACCGGCACGAAAATCTTTATCTCGGCCGGCGAGCACGATCTTTCGGAAAACATCGTGCATCTGGTTCTGGCGCGGATTGAAGGTGCGCCGGAAGGGATCAAGGGAATTTCGCTGTTTGTGGTGCCGAAGTTTGTTCTCAATGCCGACGGGTCGCCAGGTTCCCGCAATGCGGTGTCCTGCGGTTCGATCGAAGAGAAGATGGGGATCCACGGCAACGCAACCTGCGTGATGAATTACGATGCCGCCACCGGTTGGCTGGTGGGTGAAGAACACCGCGGACTGAACGCGATGTTCACGATGATGAACGAAGCGCGTCTGGCGGTCGGCGTACAGGGTTTGGCGCAATCCGAGGTCGCTTATCAGAATGCTGTAGCCTATGCCAAGGAACGGCTTCAGGGCCGTGCTTTGAGCGGTACAAAATTTCCCGACAAGGCCGCCGATCCGATCATCGTGCATCCTGATGTGCGTCGCAATCTCATGACCATTCGCGCGTTCAATGAAGCAGGGCGCGCGCTTGCGCTATGGACCGCGCTCAAAAGTGATCTCGCGCACCGCGCAGACGATGAGAAAACGCGACAGGCCGCGGACGACCACATGGGTTTGTTGACGCCGGTCATCAAAGGCGTGCTCACCGATCAGGGCTTTGCCAACACGGTCATGGCGCAGCAAATGTTTGGCGGGCATGGCTACATCGCCGAATGGGGCATGGAACAATTCGTGCGCGATGCGCGTATCGCGATGATTTACGAGGGCGCCAACGGCATCCAGGCGCTCGATCTTGTCGGCCGCAAGCTCGGCAAGGATGGCGGGCGCGCCGTCATGGCGTTTTTCAACGAGGTGCAGGGCTTCCTGAAGGAGCATGCCGCTGACGAAACCATGAAGCCCTATATTGGGCCGCTCGGTGTTTCGCTCGGCCATCTGCAACAGGCCACCATGTGGTTCATGCAGAATGCGATGGGCAAGCCGGATAACGCCGGTGCCGGCGCATCCGATTACATGCACTTATTCGGGCTCGTGGCGCTTGGTTACATGTGGTGTCAGATCGTTGTGGGAGCCCGCCAGAAAATCGCTGCGGGCGCCAATGGTTCGCAGAGCCGCATGGAAGCCAAACTGGTGACCGCGCGCTTTTTCATGGAACGCCTGCTGCCGGAAACCGCGGCACAGTTTGCGCGCATTACATCCGGATGCGCGAGCACGATGGAACTTCCCGTCGAGGCCTTCTGAGTAATCGGCGTGCCCGAACCTCAGGCCCGACGTGATCGTTAATGGGTGAGCCCGTTATGGCGGCTCAAATAGTTCAAGGAGCGCAGCATCATGACCGATGCATTCATTTACGATCACGTCCGTACACCACGCGGTCGCGGCAAGGCTGACGGCTCGCTGCACGAAGTCACCGCGCTTAATCTGGCGAGCCAGACCCTCAGCGCGCTTCGCGATCGCAACCAACTCGACACATCGCTGGTGGACGACGTCGTGCTTGGGTGCGTTGACCCGGTTGGTGAGGCGGGCGGCGATATCGCGCGTGCGGCCGCGCTCACAGCCGATTACGGCAATGCGGTTCCCGGGGTGCAGATCAACCGCTTCTGCGCGTCGGGATTGGACGCTGTGAATTTTGCCGCAGCCCAGATTATGTCCGGCCAACATGAAATGGCGATTGGCGGCGGCGTCGAATCCATGAGCCGCGTCGGGATCGGGGCCGCGGGCGGCGCCTGGCCGGTCGATCCCTCGATTGCAGTGCGATCCTATTTCATGCCGCAGGGCGTTTCCGCCGATCTAATCGCGACGCGCTATGGCTTTTCCCGCGATGATGTCGATGCCTATGCCGTTGAAAGTCAGAAGCGCGCGGGCGAGGCCTGGGATCAAGGGCGCTTCAAGCATTCGGTGATGCCGGTGAAGGATGTCAACGGACTGACGATCCTTGCCAAGGACGAGCACATGCGGCCGACCACCACCATGCAGTCGCTGGGTCAGCTCAAGCCGTCATTTGTGCAAATGGGCGAACTTGGCGGTTTTAACGCGGTTGCCATCCAGGCGCATCCGGAAGTCGAAGCGATCAATCATGTGCATCACGCGGGCAATTCGTCGGGCATCGTCGACGGCGCCGCCGCGGTGTTGCTCGGCAGTAAAAAAGCCGGCCGTAGCGCAGGCTTGAAGGCGCGCGCCAGGATCAAGGCGTTTGCCAATATCGGCTCGGAACCGGCGATGATGCTGACCGGTCCGGTCGATGTAACGAAAAAGCTCCTGAGCAAGGCCGGGATGACGTTGAACGACATCGATTTGATTGAAGTCAACGAAGCGTTCGCGGCTGTCGTTTTGCGGTTTCTGCAGGCGTTCGACATCGATAACTCCAAGGTCAACGTCAACGGCGGTGCGATTGCGATGGGACATCCGTTGGGCGCAACCGGCGCGATGATTCTTGGAACCGTGCTCGATGAACTTGAACGGCGCGATCTCAATACGGCGCTGGTGACGCTCTGCATCGGCGCGGGCATGGGCACAGCCACCATCATCGAGCGCGTGTGAGGAGATGTCGATGACCACCAAGAACTTCAAATTCGAAGTCGACGCAGACGGCATCGCGCTCCTGACCTGGGATATGCCCGATCGCTCGATGAATGTTATCGACGTCCAAACAATCGACGAATTGAACGCGGTTGTGGAGCAGGTTGCCGCCGATCCGGTCATCAAGGGTGTGGTGGTGACTTCGGGCAAGGAAGCATTTTCGGGCGGTGCGGATCTGACATTGCTTGAATCGCTTGGCCGCACATTCAAGGAACTGGCCAAAGCGCAAGGCGTAGAGGCCGCGGCCGGGCGCCTGTTTGAAGACAGCCGGAAGCTGTCGCTGCTCTATCGGCGGATTGAAACCTGCGGGAAATCGTGGGTTGCCGCCATTAACGGCAGCGCATTCGGTGGTGCATTTGAGCTTTGCCTTGCCTGTCACCATCGCGTGGCCGCAGACAATCCAAAGACGCGGGTCGGTCTTCCCGAAATCAAAATCGGTTTGTTTCCGGGTGCGGGCGGGACCCAGCGCGTCGCGCGCATGATGCCGCCGGGCGATGCTTTGCAGATGCTGCTGAAGGGCGAACAACTGCGCCTTGATCGTGCCAAGGCCATGAAACTGATTGATGCCCTCGTTCCGGCATCGGATCTCATCAAGACGGCGAAAGACTGGATCAAATCCGGTGGCACGGCGAAGGCGCCCTGGGACGTGGATGGCTTCCGTCTGCCCGGTGGGCTGGTTTACTCCAAAGCCGGGATGATGACATTCCCTGCGGCAAACGCGATTTATCGTCGCGAGACGTTCGACAATTACCCGGCGGCGCGCGCCATCATGCAGTGCGTCTATGAGGGGCTGCAGTTGCCGATGGACGCGGCGCTGCGTGTGGAGTCGCGCTGGTTCGCCAAAATTCTGCGCTCCCCTGAAGCGGCGGCCATGATCCGCTCGTTATTTGTTTCAATGCAGGAGCTCAACAAAGGAGCCCGCCGGCCGGCCGGCGCGGCGCCAATCAAGCTCAGCAAAGTTGGCGTGATCGGCGCGGGATTTATGGGGGCCGGCATTGCTTACGTGACCGCACAGGCCGGAATCGATGTGGTGTTGATCGACCGCGACGAAGCGGCCGCCCAAAAGGGCAAAGATTATTCGCACAAGCTGATGACCGATCAGGTCAACAAGGGTCGAGCCACATCGGCGGCGCGCGAAGCACTGCTTGCCCGCATCACGCCGACGTCAAACTATGACGAGCTCAAATCCTGCGATCTTGTCATCGAGGCTGTATTTGAAGACCGCAAGGTCAAGGCTGAAACAATTGCCAGGGCTGAAAGCGTCATCGGCGGGAATGTTATTTTCGGCTCCAATACCTCGACCCTGCCGATCACGTCGCTTGCCGCTGAATCTAAGCGCCCCGATCAATTCATCGGTATCCATTTCTTCTCGCCAGTCGACAAAATGATGCTTGTCGAAATCATCATGGGCAAGAAAACCGGTGATGCGGCGCTTGCAATTGCTCTCGACTATGTGCGGGCGATCCGAAAGACGCCGATTGTCGTCAACGATTCTCGTGGTTTCTTCACATCGCGTGTCGTCGGTACCTACATTCGTGAAGGGCATTTGATGCTCGCCGACGGCGTGCCTGCGGCGATGATTGAGAATGTCGGCCGGATGGCCGGCATGCCCGTCGGCCCGCTCTCGCTCAACGACGAGGTCGCTGTCGATCTTGCCTGGAAGATCCTCAAGGCCACGGAGGTCGATTTGGGAGCCCAGGCCATCGATCCGCGGCAGAAGGCTCTGCTGCAGGATATGGTCGAAAAACGCGGCCGGTTGGGTCGCAAGAACGGCAAGGGCTTCTATGATTATCCCGAGCACGGGCAGAAACGTTTGTGGCCCGGCCTTGCCGATCTGCAATCAAAAAAGCTTGATCCGGATACGATCGACATCACCGAACTCAAGCATCGTCTGTTGGTCATCCAAGCGTTGGAAACCGCCCGTTGCTTCGAGGAACAGGTCCTGACGGACGTGCGGGAGGCCGATGTCGGCGCAATCCTTGGCTTCGGGTTCGCGCCCTTTACCGGCGGTCCCCTGTCCTGGATCGACATGATGGGCCCCGCGCGATTTGTCGAGCTTTGCCGGTCCTTGGAAAAGAAGTATGGGGGGCGTTTCGAGCCGGCCAAGACCCTGATCGACATGGCATCCAGGGGTGAAACGTTTTACGGACGCCATGCGCCACCCAGGCGGAGCGCAGCCTAATCCGAAAATTTGGGTGCCAGTCGCTGACCTGTGCCCTTTGTTAAGCTAAATATAGAATGTCCTCCTGAACACGGCCGCCCGCCTGTCCCAGATGGGAACATCGACAAATTCCCGTCATTGCTCTTTGACCGGAACGGTGTTTAAGGTCGCGGCCCCTTTTACCTACGGAATCCATGGCCCGCGATCAGATCGATATGACGCCTATTGAAACGCGCGACGAGCTTGTCGCGTGGTTGGAAGCTGGCGTTAAACCCAAGTCACGGTTCCGTATCGGTACCGAGCACGAAAAGTTTGCGTTCACGGTTGCCGGACATAAACCGGTGCCCTACGAGGGTCCCAACGGCATTCAGGCTTTGCTTGATGGCATGCAGATGCTGCTCGGCTGGGAACCGATCATGGAGGGGCCGAATATTATCGGCCTGTTCGATGTTACGGGCGGGGGCGCGATTTCGCTCGAGCCGGGCGGGCAGTTTGAGCTCTCGGGCGCGCCGCTTGAGAGTGTTCACCAAACATCGACCGAATTGCAGGCGCATCTTGCTCAAGTGCGTGAGGTCGCGCGGCCCTTAGGCATCGGTTTCCTCGGCATTGGTATGACCCCGGACTGGACCCGGGCCGACATGCCCGTGATGCCGAAGGGGCGATACCGGATCATGACAGACTACATGCCGAAGGTCGGCACGTTCGGCCTCGACATGATGTACCGCACCTGCACCGTGCAGACTAATCTCGATTTTTCCTCTGAAGCAGACATGGTGAGAAAGCTTCGCGTCTCACTTGCGCTGCAGCCCATCGCAACAGCAATTTTCGCCAACTCGCCATTTACCGAAGGCAAGCCCAACGGCTTTCTTTCGTTTCGTTCCGAGATCTGGCGCGATACCGATGCCGATCGCTCGGGCATGCTGCCATGGGCGTTCGAGTCCGGCATGGGCTTTGAACGCTGGGTTGATTATGCCCTCGACGTCCCGATGTATTTCGTCAAGCGCGGCGATCGCTATGTCGATGTCGCCGGCGGTTCGTTCCGCAATCTTTTGGCGGGCACGCTCAATACGCTGCCGGGCGAGCGCGCAACCATCTCCGACTGGGCCAATCACCTTACGACGATTTTCCCCGAAGTCAGGCTCAAGCGTTATTTGGAAATGCGCGGGTCGGATAGCAATCCGTGGCGGCGATTGCCGGCGCTGCCGGCATTTTGGGTGGGGCTGCTTTACGACGATGGTTCGCTCGACGCCGCGTGGGAGCTTGTCAAACACTGGTCGGTCGCTGAGCGCCAGCAGCTTCGCGACGATGTTCCGCGGCTTGGGCTGAAGGCGACCATTGCCGGACGCAGTGTGCTTGAAATCGCACGGGATTGTCTCACCCTCGCACGCAAGGGATTGGCGCGGCGCGATCGCCTCGACTCCGAAGGATGTGACGAATCGCGCTATTTGGAGCCGATCGAGTCTTTGATCGACCGCGGCATCACGCCTGCCGAGGAATTGCTCGAAAAATACCACGGGGCCTGGCAGCGCTCCATCGAGCCGATCTATCGCGAATACGCCTATTGATCGTCAACGCGCTCGATAGAAAACAACAATGGCCAAGGGGACGCCTGCGACGCTTGCTCTGACAAAGGCCGGCGTTGCCTTCATGCTGCATGAATACGTTTATGACCCCAATGCGGAGCGCATCGGCATGCAGGCCGCCGAGGCGCTGGGTGTCGAGCCCTCTCGTTTGCTCAAAACGCTGATGGCGCGCGCCGGCGATAAGATCGTCTGCGTTCTTGTTCCCTCCGACCGTGAGGTCAATCTCAAGCGGCTTGCGGCTTTGGCCGGCACCAAAGATGCCTCGATGCTGCCGCCCGCGGAAGCCGAACGGTTTACCGGTTATCACGTCGGCGGCATCTCGCCGTTCGGGGCACGCAAACGCGCCAAGACCTTCATCGATGAAAGCGCACTGGCCTTTGCAAAGTTGATCGTCAATGGCGGCAGACGAGGTTTGCAGATCGAACTGTCCTCCACCGACCTTGTGCGCGCGCTTGATGCAACAGCCGGAGCGCTGTGCTGAACGATCCATCGTTCTGGAGCATGGCAGCCATCAACAAGATTGGCTTGTGCCGGCGACTTATTCCTGAGACAGGCAGAACGTTGCACATGCAAGCTGCAGAGCCTGATTGATGTCCGAAATTGCCGAGCACCCGGTTACTGTGGCAGCACCTTCCCGCCCGCGGATTGGTCATGTCGACCTCGTGCTCTATGGCGTAACCGTTTTGTCCTGGGGGCTCTCCTGGGGCGCCATCCATTTCCAGCTTGGCACCGTTGATCCGGACGTTTCGGTATTTTGGCGTTTCCTCATTGCTACACCGATCATGATGGGCTGCGCAGTTTTCCGCGGTGAAAATTTGCGGTTTGGGCTGTCCGATCACCTGCGTTTCATGCTGTTAGGCGCATTGATCTTCTCGACGAATTTTTTGGTGTTCTACTACGCAAGCCAATATTTCGCTTCCGGATTGGTTTCGGTCGTCTTTTCGCTTGCCGCGATCGTCAATGTTTTCTTCGGGAAATTATTCCTTGGTGCCGCGGTGGATCGCAGAGTGGTTGTCGGCGCTATTTTAGGGGCTCTCGGAGTTGGCGCCCTGTTCTATCCCGAAATTGCGACAACGCATTTGGATGGCGCGGCTTTCAAGGGGCTTGCGCTCTGCGTCAGCGGCGTACTGCTCTTTTGTTTGGGCAACGTGGTTTCAGTCAAGCTGCAGAGACGAGGCAGTCCGGTTTTTGCAGCAAGCGGCTGGGGTATGCTTTACGGCAGCATCCTGCTCGGTCTGTTTGCTGCAGCCCTTGGACATCCGTTTGTGATCGAGCCAACGGTCACCTATATCGGCGGCCTGATTTACCTGGCGGTATTTGCTTCGGTCGTCGGCTTTGCCTGTTATTTTCGCCTGCTGGCCCGGATTGGCGCGGACCGTGCGGCCTACGCCACGGTGCTCATGCCGGTCATCGCGCTGGTGGTGTCGACGGTCGCGGAATCCTATCATTGGAGCTGGCAGGGAGCCGTCGGCATCCTTGCGGTCCTGGCCGGGAACGCCTTTGTGCTGCGCTCGGCGCGGCGCTGAATTATTCGGCGGCTTCGCGAGCGCTCGACAAATTGTCGAGCGAGGAAATGATGTGCTCGGCCAATGCATCTGCAAGCGCCGATCTCTCGTGGAGATTGCGCACCAGACCAATGCTGCAAGGCGGTAGTTCCGGGAAGCCGTCTGCCGGTCCGAGAATGCGCATTCCGGGCCGCAGGCCGGATTCAGGACAGACCGACACCGCAAGGCCGGCAAGAACCGCGGCGGCGACTGCGCCAGCATTGCCACTCGAATAGAGTACGCGATAAGGCCTGCCGATTGCCTCCAGGCATTCCATTGCCGCTTGCCGCCATCTGCATGTGTGTCGCCCAATTGCCAGCGGCAGCGGTTCTTCCAGATAAATGGAATGCCGGTTCGAACTCACCCAAAGCAGCCGCTCGCGGCGAAACGTTTCGGCGGGATGATGAACCAAGGTGTTGGTGATGATTGCCAGATCAAGTTCGTTGCCGCCAATGCGCTCAAGAAGATCGACTGTCGGCTCGCAAATCACTGAGAGTTCAACCGCGGGATAGGCCCGCGAAAACCGCGCCATGATTTCAGGCAAATAGCGATCGGCATAGTCGTCAGGCACGCCTAAGCGGACACGTCCGACCAATTCGCCATCGGAAAAGGCCGAGACTGCTTCGACGTTGAGTTTGACTATCCGGCGCGCGTAATCGAGCAGCTTTTCGCCGTCCTCAGTCAGTTTCGATGCACGACCATCCCGCGCGAAAATCGGACGATCGAGCCGCTCTTCCAACCGCTTCATCTGCATCGAAACAGCGGATTGCGTTTTGTGCACCACCTCTGCTGCACGGGTGAAGCTGCCGCACTCGGCAATCGCGATGAACGTCCGAAGTTGATCAACATCGAGTAGCGCGGTCATGGGCAACTTCCCCTCGGCGCGGCAAGCGAAATCATCACCAATTGTGATTGTTCAGATTAGAAACATTCGTTTTATTTATCAATGGGGGCGTGGCACGATGCAGCATCAAAGCAACGGCGTGGGACTTGTCGGCGCGGGGGAGAGATGCCGCCGCGGCTCGAATGGAGGCTGTCATGACCTTGAACACCGAAAATGTGCTCGCATTGGCCCAAGCTGCTGGCCGGACGATCGTCACGAGCATCGGTCATCTGGTTTGCCGTGCTTCCAAGCTCCGCAAAATCGTCAAACATCGCCGGGAAGCCTTGGCGCTCACGCAGTTCGATGATCGGATGCTGGCCGATATCGGCTTGCGACGGAGCGATCTGCGCGATGCTTTGGCCGAATCCTTTTGGCGAGATCCCACCACCCTTTTAGTCGAGCGCGTGCCCGGACATCGCAAAGATCGAGATCGCCCCGCGCAATGGCAGCGTCCGATGCCGTTCGTTGCACCTTCGATCATCCCGGGCCCGTACACGGGTGAAGGTTTCGCGTGGAAGAGCCCGCGCTAGATGTTGAGATTCAATATCTAACAGCAGTTTTTTTGCGGCCGATTCCCCTCATCGGCTCTCCAGGCTTTTCTTCCCCCTTGGGCCTGGTTCCTGCGCCCCGCCAGTGCTGCCGGCGGGGCGAACTTTTCCAGATGCGACAGATTCCAAGTCCAACACAAAAGATCCAAACAAAAGATCCAAATAAAACCGCGCTCGTTTTCTTCGTGGCCCATCCGGAAGGAACCTGGGCTGAAGCGAATTCATTCCACGCTGGATGCACGAGTCCGATCAATTCCGATTCATGCGGCTGGGCCATAGAGGGCGGGGCCTTGTCGTGGCGATGATCGTTGCGCTTGGTGCGATGATGTCGGCAGGTTCTGATCACGTGCAGGCGCAAGCCGGGTTCGATCGACCGGGCGAAGACTACGCCCGCATTCCAATCAGGCCGGGGGATCCTGTGGTCTGTGCGGGCTTTTGCGATCGCGATCCGCGCTGCCGATCTTGGAGTTTCGCGTATCCCCCGGGCCCCGGGGCAATCGCCATGTGTTGGCTGAAAGCAAAGGTTCCGCCGCGCATTGCTCAACCGTGCTGTACGTCCGGAGTGAAAGGGAGCGGGGTTATCGAGCCGCGCATCGGCGCAATCGAATTTGGAATCGACCGTGTCGGCGGCGATTATCACAACTTCGAAACCATTCCTGACGCAAGCGGGGCTGCGTGCGCTGCGGCGTGTCGTGCCGACACGCGGTGCCGCACCTGGACGTATAGTCGCCCCGGCTATCCCGGCTCCGCCAAATGTTATCTCAAGGATCGCATGACCCTCCCACGCCGCTCGCCGTGCTGCGTGTCGGGTGTGGTTCGCTAGAATTAATTAGCCGGTACCGCCGACCGTAATGCGGTCCATGCGCAGGGTCGGTTGTCCAACGCCGACCGGCACGCCCTGGCCGTTCTTTCCGCACGTTCCAATTCCGGTATCAAGGGCAAGGTCATTGCCGATCATGGTGACGCGCGTCATTGCGTCGGGGCCATTGCCGATCAGCATCGCGCCTTTGATTGGCGCGCCGACTTTGCCGTTATCGATGCGATAGGCCTCGGTGCATTGGAACACGAACTTGCCCGAGGTGATGTCGACCTGGCCGCCGCCGAAACTCACGGCATAAATGCCATTTTTCACCGATGAAAGGATTTCGGCCGGCTCATGATTGCCGGCAAGCATGTATGTGTTGGTCATGCGCGGCATCGGGACATGCGCGTAGCTTTCCCGCCGCCCATTGCCGGTCGGCTTCATGTTCATAAGGCGGGCATTTTGCCGATCCTGCATGTAGCCGACGAGTATTCCGTCTTCGATCAGGACGGTGCGATTGCTGGGCGTACCTTCGTCATCGATCGAAAGCGAACCGCGACGCGCTGCAATCGTGCCGTCATCGACGACCGTGACGCCCTTTGCAGCCACGCGCTCGCCCATCAGACCGGCGAAAGCCGAGGTGCCCTTGCGGTTGAAATCTCCTTCAAGGCCGTGCCCCACGGCTTCATGCAGCATAACCCCCGGCCACCCCGAGCCGAGGACGACATCCATTTCGCCGGCCGGAGCGGGTTCTGCTTCGAGATTGACCAATGCTTGGCGAACAGCGTCATCGACAGCACTCTGCCATCGGTTTGCTTCGATGAATTGCTGATAGCCCTCGCGTCCGCCGTAGCCGTTGCTTCCGACCTCTTGACGTTCGCCGCTGCCGGCAACGACGGAAACATTAATCCGCACGAGCGGTCGTACGTCGCGATAGGTTTCACCATCGGCCCGGATGATTTCCACAACCTGCCATGTGGCCCCGAAACTGACGGACACCTGCCGAACGCGTGGATCCTTCGCACGCGCGTAGGAGTCGATCGTTTCGAGCAGCCTGATTTTGGTTTCGAATGTGGGGGCGCCCAGTGGGTTATCGTCCCCATAAAGCCGAACATTGGTGCGCGCAGGAGCATCTGCATATCGGCCGGAATAACCGCCGTTCACCGCACGCACAGCATCGGCGGCCCGCGCTAACGCTGCTTCGGAAATATCGGATGCATGCGCGTAGCCAACCGCTTCGGCTTTGACGGCGCGCAGACCGAACCCTTGGCCCGTATCGTAGGTTGCCTGTTTCAGCCGCCCGTTATCGAAAACCAGCGCTTCCGACTGCCGATACTCAAGAAAGAGTTCCCCGTCATCGGCGCCCTCAAACCCGCGTGCGAGATGGCGGTTGAGGCGGGCGCGGTCTAAGCCGGCTCGATCAATGAGAGAAGTGGTCAGGGCGTCTGTCATGGGTCGGTTCGCATCGATCGGTTTGCAGGGATCCGGTTGGCATCGGTCCGGTTGGCTCTTGGCCCGTCAAGCTCTGAAGATAGGTGCTCGATGGGCAATGACGAGGGGTAGAACAGCCCGCTCAGTCCACAAGAAAATTCAGGGTAATTTGTCGAAGCCTTCGCCGAACCCTTTCAGGCTGACGGGAAGACCGATGCCTTCTTCCGGCGTCTGGAAGATGATGAAAGTTGCAGTCTGGCCGGCGCGGAGCTGTTTGCCGAGATTGTCATCCATAATGACCTCGGCGATGCACCCATTGGGCAGGCAGCGCACGAATCCGGCTTTGCCAACGTCCGTCTGGTTGATTTTGAGTCCGAGGCCCGATGGCAGCAGCACGCCGAGCGGGGCCAGAACACGCATCAATCGGCTCTTTTGATCGGCCGTTTTGAGGACAATGACCGTGAGACCCACATTGGGGCGGTCCTCTGCGGTCACGCTCTGAATCAGTGCGCATTGCTCGAATTGAGCCCCGGGCGGCGTATCGCATCGAATTTGCCAGTCGCCGTGAACCGACTTGACGGTGCCCTGCGCCGACGCACTACTTGCGATCGCTGTCGTCAGCGCCATGACGATCAGTCCGATCCGGCATGCATTGCGCCACAGCGATTTGCTTCCGAAGCTAACCATTGCCTTATTTTTCCTCGATTGGCGGGCCGTCCGTCGAGCGGCCGGCCCCCATAAAACGCGCCGCGAAAACCTGTTCAAGCCCTCTTGCGCGAATCGGTTTTGACGAATAGCGCGGACCCCTGATCGGACTGCGTATAGCGCATATGGTCCCTGTCAAGGTTATGCCGCAGGACTGATTGCGACTTGCAGTCGAAGAAAGCTGCGTAAATGGCCGTTCTACGGCACTTTGAAGCTTTGTTCGGCGCATAACCAGTTTGTCGCATCGTGTCATTGACGACGCACGTTGCGAGTGGGGCGGAATTGTGGTTTGAGAGGCCAAGGTTCCGTCCATCCTGCCTTGCCCGCGCGCGGAGCCCCGACGGCTTCGAGCCGTGCTCCGGTGGGCAATAAATCTGCCCGCCGCTTTCGTGCGGCACATATGCGGTCAGTCTGGCCGTTACTCGTCGAAGGAGCGAATACGACGATGCTGGTGCTTTCGCGGTTGATTGTCTCGGCTATGGGGCTCATTCTTCTCATGAGCGGCGCATATGCCGCAGGGGAGCCGGCGCCATGGCAACTTGGACTGCAGGATGCAGCCTCGCCGGTGATGGGCGATATCATTTCGTTCCACACCTTCCTGCTCTACATCATCTCCACCATCACACTGTTTGTGCTGGCGCTGCTGATTGTGGTGGTGCTGAAATTCAATAAGCGCGCGAACCCGGTTCCATCGAAAACAACACACCATACGCTGCTCGAAGTGGCGTGGACGGTCATCCCGATCCTGATTTTGCTGGTGATCGCTATTCCCTCGTTCCGGCTGCTGTTCCTGGAACTTAACGTTCCGCCGGCCGATGTGACGATCAAGGCGACCGGCAAGCAGTGGTACTGGACGTATTCGTATCCCGACCTCGGCAAATTCGAATTCGACTCGGTCATGATCCCAGACAAGGATCTCAAGCCTGGTCAGCCGCGCCTGCTCGCGGTCGATAATGAGATCGTCGTGCCGGTCAACAAGGTGATCCGGGTCCAGACCACCGGAACCGACGTCATTCACGCCTTTGCAGTGCCTTCGTTCGGGATCAAGATCGATGCCATTCCCGGGCGTCTTAATGAGACGTGGTTTAAGGCGACGCGCGAAGGCATGTACTACGGTCAATGCTCGGAACTGTGTGGCCGCAATCACGCATACATGCCGATTGCCGTGCGTGTGGTGAGCGACAAAGAGTTTGCAACGTGGGTCGAGCAGGCGAAAAAGAAATTCGCCCGCGACGATCGCCCGGCTCCGACCACGGTGGCTGCGGCGCAAACGCTTCATGTCGAATAGCGAGCACCGCTAGAAATCAAACGAA
>DATAIA010000626.1:0-4971 GCA_036262895.1 Xanthobacteraceae bacterium | reverse complement strand
CCATCGGCCGTGACCAGGCCCGCCGCGATTGCAGCCTGCGCACGCGTCCGACTTTCGAACAGCCCGCGTTCGACCAGCAAGCTGTCGATGCGTTGGTGAGTTCTCATCAAGAAGCCTTAATGGCGAGCACCTGCCCTCGGCTTCTAATAAAAACTGGGCTGCCAAAATGCAAACGGCCCGCAAAAAGCGGGCCGTTTGACTAAATTGACAAGAGGTATTTACGCCGCCTTATCGACGACCAGTCCCGTTCCTGGGGACTTCGCGGCTTGCACCGGCGCCGCCTTTTCCTGGGAATTATCGTTCTGTTCTTTGGCTTTTGCGGACTGATCGGCCTGACTGGAGGCCGGAACGTTGGCCACAATGCCTACCGAACCAATGCTTGGAGCTGCCATTAGATGGTCCTTCATGGTTGGAACGACCGTATCCTGCAGATGGCGCGTTAAACGGAAGCAAGCTTCCCCAGCGGGATTTGATTAAAACTTTAGAGATCTGGTCCCGTTACGCGGTCGCACCGACGGAGCGACCGGGATCAAAGCCTGCCTCGGCCGAAAATGCCGCCAGGATCTCGCCGTTGGAGCTTGCCCATGCGGTAAGTGGCGCGGGGCCGCAGACCACCAGGAAATAGTCGTATGATGCCCGCCGGTCGCTTGCCATGATGAACTGGAAGTGGATGCGGAAAAACCGCCAGCGCATCGCCTTGTAGATATCGGGCGAAATCACGTCACGGAATCGTACGCTCCAGACAATGGGATTGCGGCGGCCCGGGCCCGCATCGATACCGACGCCTCCAACCGGATCGAACCGGAAAAAATTCATGACATCCTTGCGCGCTTGGCAATCGACCCAGCGTACCGATTGCTCCACGGCCAAGCGCTTGACCACCGCGCGAATCCTGTCTGCTGCCGGATGAAGCGCAAAAGCCGGCATGAGAGAACCAACCGTCATCAGACGAACCCGCGGCCCGTGCCGGCCAAGTTCAGGATCGAGTTCAAGCGCGCGCGCCACAATGCATGGCCCATAGACTCCGCCCGCACTGTGACTGACGACGATGATTTCATCGACTTCGGCCGCGCGCGCGACCGCAACAAGGCGCTGCGCGAGCAACTCGACCGGTCGATCGAATGCACTTTGTTTGCCGCGCGCGAACTCGCGCAAAAATGGCCAACCGTTGATGACTTGCATGATGTGCCAACGATCGGCAAGCGGCCGCAATGCTGCGAAGCTCGCGACCGCGGCGAGCCCTATGATGGGAAAGTTAAGCCACTCCGGAACAGCAAGGAAACGTGTCGATGCTTCGCCGGCAAACAATCCGGCGCCGATCGCGACGGCAAGCCACATCCAAAGCATCAATTGCGGCCAGACCAGATGCAGCCCGAAACGCCATGAAGCGCGGAAAATCCGCCACAGCGCGCCGCTTACGAGATCGTCGAATATCCATCGAAACGCCCGCCACAACTGCCGCGGCAGCGGCTGACTCAAGTTGGAGCGCAACAGTTGTTCCAAACGCAAAAATTCATAACGCGTGGAAACCTGCCAGTTCGGCCCTTTGGCTTCGATGTCCCAGTGAGCAAGGTCATCGGAATCGATTTGAAGATCGCCCAGCGTGGCCTCGACCGGCCACACTTTGACGAAGCGTTGCCATTCGCGCTGAAACAGGCGGTGGTAATATCCAGCGCCGCGCGGATCGTATCCTTCGACGTAGAACACGTGCCGCCGTTTGATCGATGGCTCCATCTCGACGGATTGAGAAAGCGACGACATTTATTGCTCGAATACGGTGAGGCTTTGCGCCGAGCGCGGCAACGGCTTGGTCACGGCGTTCTTGAAACCTGCGGCTTGCGCCATCGCGGCCAATTCGGCAGCCGTAAACGCATCTCCGCCGGGTGTGGAACCCAACATGTAGAACGCGAAGCTCGCCTCGAAAGGCGGCGAGATACGATCCTCGTTGGGCACAAATTCGATCACCACCGCTTTTCCGCCGGGGCCAAGGCTCGCACGCGTTTTCTTCAACAAACTGATGCAGGTCGGCTCGTCGAAATGATGGAGGAAATTGGCAAGCAGCACCAGATCGTAGCCCGTGCCCCAATCCACATCGAATGCACTTCCCGGAAGACCGCGGAATGAAGCGCCCACACCAGCTGCATCGGCATTGCACTTTGCAATGTCCAGAATGCCCGGCCAATCCAGTGCGGTGACCTCGGCGCCGGCAATAGCTTTCGCAATCGCAATCCCGAAAACGCCATGGCCCGCCGCAACATCCAGGACCTTGCGCGGAGGAGCCTCCCACCCTGCAATCTGCTTTGCAACAGTTGCGGCAAGCGGCGTCATGACCGGGGCCATCGCCTCGGCAAAAATCGACCACAGCGGATGATCGGGCGCAACGCTGCCGAGACCGACCGTTCCTCCGTCGCGCACGAAAGACATCGGATCGCTCAGGAACAACGAACACATTTCAGGGGCTGCGTGAAATTCAACGATGCTGCCCATATAGGCGGGAGACTTGCGATCAAGAAATGTGCGGCTCGACGGCGTCGAGGCGTAACGATCTCCTGACTTCTCCAGGAATCCGTGAACAGTCAGGAAATCGCACAAAATGCGCAGGCCCCGCTTTGAGGCTCCAATTTTCGCAGCCAGTGCATCGATCGTGTCGTCGCCGGCATTGATGATGGTAAATAGATCAAAACCAATCGCAGCCCTGATGGCCGCTGTTTTTTGATAAGCAAGGGTTGCCTCGACGAACGCAACCGGCGAAACCTGTGACACACGTTTCTCCAAAATTTTTCCGACACCTCCCCACCAGCACTTCTGATGCGGCGACTCATCCTTCAAAACGCGATTGAAGGAAAAATCCTAAAGCGTCACATTGAAGCTCTTGGATGATGAGGCATATGCGGGACGCTCTATCACTTCGCGAGAGCGCTGCCAAACGTCAGCCCACGTCGAGCGGCTCGGTTCCGTTCGGCTTGCCATTGGCATCAAGCGTAATCTTTTGAACACGTGCCTCGGCTTGCTTCAGCAATTCATCACAGCGGTGTTTCAAGGCCTCGCCACGCTCGTAAATAGTCACCGATTCCTCGAGCGCGACTTTGCCTTCCTCAAGCTTCGACACAATTGCTTCGAGCTCGGCAAGTGCCTTCTCGAATGGCATTTGCTTGACGTCGGAATTTGCATTTTCAGCCATGAGGCATCCTACTCTCGGTTATCTGTCAGAATGTTCTCTTCGATATAGCGGGGAATCCAACCAACTCAAACCCGCTCCTAGCCCCGCATCAAGGCCGTGACGTGGGCCGCAGCCGATTGGGCAAGCCCCTGAAGGTCATAGCCGCCTTCGAGGACTGAAACCACCCTTCCCTGCGCTTTCCGATCAGCAAGGTCCATCAGCCTTTGCGTCACCCATGCAAAATCCGCTTCGGTGAAATTCAAACTGGCCAGTGGGTCACGAATGTGGGCGTCAAAACCCGCCGATATCACGATCATATCCGGACTGAAATCTTCCAATCGCGGGAGGATCACTGTCTCGATCGCTTCCCGGAACTGCCGGCCGCCGTCACCGCTGCGTAGCGGTGCATTGACGATGGTATCGTGCACACCGCGTTCCGAGACCGCACCCGTTCCCGGATAAAGCGGCATTTCATGCGTTGAACAATACATCACCGTCGGATCGGACCAGAAAATATCCTGCGATCCGTTCCCGTGATGAACGTCGAAATCAATGATCGCCAGGCGCTCAAGTCCGTGTCGGCGCTGGGCGTGGCGCGCCGCGATCGCCGCATTGTTGAACAAACAAAATCCCATGGGCACCGCCGTTTCGGCGTGGTGACCGGGAGGGCGCGTTGCGACAAACGCGTTATCGATTTTCCTGCTGACGACCTCATCGACCGCATAGACCGCGCCGCCAACGGCGCGCAATGCCGCCTCGAATGTTCCCGGAGACATCGCAGTATCCGCATCGATCGCGACGAGCCCCTGCTGCGGGCTCGCATCGCGGATTGCCTCGATGTAATCGCGCGGATGACAGAGCTCGATTGTGTCGAGATCACCGCGTGGCGCTTGCTCCCGCAGCAAATTCGAGAAATGCTCGTCCTCCAACGCCGCATCGATTGCGCGAAGCCGGTCGGGACGTTCCGGATGACCATGAGCCGGAACATGATCAAGACAAGCAGGATGGGTAATCAGCAGCGTTGACATCAAGAATTCCCAGGAACTGTGGTCGAAGCCGGGTCGGGATTTTGAACCAAAGCCGGATTCCATTCATAACCTTGCTAGTTTTGTTCAATTTCGCAAGTCAGCAACGCCAGAAGAAATTTCGGCAACCTTCAACAAACATATCTGAATGCTCTCATGCTCACCTAAAAGTTGAAGTACTTCATGTTTTACTTTCGCTGCGCAGTAAGGCTCTTCATCCAAACATTCGGTCTTCAGGCCTGGATTTTTGCAAGACTGACGCCCTGTGGCGGCGGCATGTCGTCCGGCACAAAGAAATCCGGTGAAAGGCTTTGAGTGGCATCGACGCGATATTGGTCGAAATTCGTGACGCCCTCGCCCGTGAGAAACGTATCGTCAATCAGGAAGCGGCCCGTAAAGTCCCGAGCCGGCTTTTCGAAAATGGCATAGGCCGCATCGGCCATAATGTCCGGCTTGCGAGAGGTCCGCATCCGCGCCTCGCCACCGAGCAGGTTTTTGATTGCTGCTGTTGCGATGATCGTTCGCGGCCAAAGCGCATTTACCGCAATTCCCCTGGAGCGCAGTTCGCCGGCAAGGCCGAGCACCACCAGGCTCATCCCATATTTCGCCATCGAATAGGCGGTGTGTGGCGCAAACCATTTTTCCTTCATATCGAGCGGCGGCGAGATCATCAGGATATGCGGATTGGCGGCTTTTTCGAGATGCGGCACGGCATATTTTGAGACCATGAATGTCCCGCGCGAATTGACCTGATGCATCAGGTCAAATCGCCGCATATCCGTTTCA
>DATAIA010000625.1:0-9328 GCA_036262895.1 Xanthobacteraceae bacterium | reverse complement strand
CTCGCCCGAAACCGATGCCAAGATTCCGGTCGGGACAATTATCCCTGGCGTGATCATCGTCGGCGATTACACCGGCGACCGCGGCGATGTCATCTGTGCCGCGCATTGGCAAGATGGCCATTGGACCGTGATCGCCAGCCGCGATCTCAAAACCGGCAGTAAGTACGATCAGGACTTCATCCCCGGCCGCGATCTCTACATGTGGGTCGCCGTGTTCGACCATACGCAAACACGCCACACGCGCCATCCACGACCAGTCCGCATCCTCACTGAGGAGTGAGCACGCGAATTCGTTCTTATCGAATGAGAAAAGCAGATCGCTGAGGCAAATCCATCACCATGACATGCACACTCATCATCAATGGACAGTCGGTCGAGGCCAGCGCCGGCGAAACCTTGGTAGACGCGGCGCTTGGCGGGTGGATTGTCGTTCCGCACGACTGCCGCTCCGGTCAATGCGAATCCTGCAGAGTTACCGTTTTATCCGGAGCGGTTGACGATCAGGGCACCGCGGAAGGTCGAACGGTTCTCGCGTGTCAGGCGACCATTGCCGGCAATGCCGAGATCGCTTTCGATGAAGTGCCTGCAGAAACGAAATCCTCGGGAAGCATCACCGAAATTTCCTCGTTATCGCCTGAAGTGATCGAAGTTGTCGTGGCGCTGCAATCGCCACTTGATTATCGCGCGGGGCAATATCTCCGTGTGAAATTCTCCGGCTTCCCCGCACGCGAATATAGCCCGACCTGCCGCCTTGATGGTTCGTCCGGTCATTCCGAACTGGTGTTTCACATTCGCCGGCTGCCTGGAGGTTTGATCTCTACGCAGCTTGGTCGGACCATCGGCCTCGGCCACAAGGTTCAAGTCCGCGGTCCGTTCGGGAATGCATTTTTACGTGAAGGAGAAGGCCCGCTGGTACTGGTCGCCGGAGGAACAGGCTGGGCACCGGTCTGGTCAGTGGCCCAAGCAGCGCGCCGGTCTCAACGCCATCGCGAGATGGTCGTGGTCGCAGGAAGCCGCGACTTCGAAAATCTTTATATGCGCCCTTCCCTGAACTGGTTGATCGACGATGGTGTTCGGCATGTCGTTGCAACATGCGAATTTGGCGCGACCGGTCCGGTGCGGCCAGGCCGCCCGACCCATTATCTGCCACTGCTGGGACTTGAAGATACGGTGTTCGTCGCAGGCCCCACGGGTCTTGTTGATGCAGTCAAGCGGAAAAGTCGGGCCGCGGCTGCCCGCTGCTACGCCGACCCATTCCTGCCGAGCGTACAAACACCATCGTTGATCGATCGAGTGATGCACATGCTCCGCACACCAGCGGATCAAAGCGGCGATGCCAACGTGCTGTCCCCGCGGCCGCTCGGAGGCGCCCTTGATAGAGTTCTTGGCCCCCTCACCCGGCATCGTCCCGCTCAGCCAAGTGCAGCCAACGCCCGACGCCCGGCCTCGCCAGACCGCTCCGTCATGCGTCGCGACCCCGGCTGATATCAGATACAAAAAGGCTTTCTCGTTTACGCCGTCACTTCCCGCAAAAACGATTTTACAGTGGAGTCGAGGCGATGGGCCTCATCGGCCATATCGGCCGCTTTGGTCACGACCTTGGCGGACGCTCCTCTCGCTTCCTCGATCGTTGATTTCAAGCGGCCGACGCTTGAGGACACATTGATTGTGCCACTCGCTGCCGCTGACATACTGCTCGCGATTTCCCGCGTGACAGCGTCCTGACGTTCCACCGCAAGGGCGATCGTCCGTGTCTGTTGAAAGACCATCTCAAGTTTCTGCGTAATTATGTGGATCAATTCGACTGTTTCATCCGTCGTCCCGCGGATGGAAGACATTCGCCCGGAGATCTCGTCATTCGCGTTCGCAATGCGATCGGCAAGGGCTCTGATATCGGAGATCACATTGGCGAAGCTTTCCCCGGCAACGCCGGCATGCGATGCCTGAATGGTTGCATTGAGAGCGAGCGCATTGGTTTGCGCCGCAACATCCCCAATAAGCTGTATGACCGCATCAATATCTTTCGTTGTCCTGGTTAGATCGTCGGCTCGCATCGATGCAGCCCGCGCGGCACTGCTGCTCAAATCGATCACTTCAGCGGTCTGATTGATTTGGGTGACGGTTTCCGAAATGGACACGCTGAGCCGCTCGGTCGCTGAACGCACGGTTGAAAAATTTGAAACAGTGTTTTCGGAAACAAAGGCTGTTTCGACAGCCTCGCCTTCGGCGACCGCTGACATCCGCGCCAAATCCCGCGCCGTCTCGTCCATCGTCTCGGCACAATCACTGACACTGAGCAAAACTGAACGCATTACCCGATCAAACCGCTTGATCGCATCTTCAAGCGCCTCACGACGCTTCTTAACGCTTTCGGCTTGAGCAACATCCGATCGCAGCCGGTCCCGCTCCTCAAGCGAGCGCTGCAGCATGCTGACGGCACGCGCAATATCTCCGACTTCATCGTTTCGATCCGCACCGGCCACGCCGACTTTCCAGTCGCCACGGGCCACCGCACTGACGGCCTCGGTAATCCGCGCCAAAGGCAGGCTGATGCGCCGCGAAACAAACAGTGTAATCAACACAAAGAGTACCAGGGAGAGTACACTCGCAGCAATCAGCCAATGCGCCAATGATCGTCCTTCGACCTCTCCGATCCGCACCAATTCATTCCGCAAATCATGAAGCTCGGAGACCGGGGCAAGAGCACAGATCCGCCATTGCTCAAATACGCCGGTGCATCGCGACCAATAGTCGGGGAAACTTGGCTGCGACTGTGCTGATGCAGGCAATGGCGTTGCCGTCACGTTTGCACGATCAAGCCCGGCTGATGAGATCGGATGATCGCCGTCAAGCACCATCAATCCCGCGCCTTCGAGGTTTGAAAACTCTTTGAGAATCTGTTCCGCCGGCCGCAGCGAACGGTACGCGATCAAGGCGGCGAAAACATCGCCAAAATCGTCGAAGATCGGCTCAACAACGACAGTGGCAAGCGGCGCTGTGGTTTTGGCGCCAACTGCTTGTGCAATGTCCTGCGTCAGCGCCAGGGTGCGGCGAAGCGCAGAACGATGCTTGCGATCGTTATCGCTCAGTATTGGCAAAATCTCTTTCGCCAGCGGGCTACTCTGCAATGCTTGGTTCGTCGCGACGATGTCAACATTATCGCGGTTTGCACCAAACACCCGCAGCTTCGCATCGACGACCAAAATGCCGTCAATATCGGCTGCCTGCGACGCCTGACCAAGCAGTTCCCAGATCGGAACCACATTTGCGGAGGCCACGACTTTGGCGACGTCAGCACGCTGCGCGATACTTTCCAGCCGCCGTGCGACATTGTCGAATAATGCAACCAATTGCGCTCCAGCCAACCGCGCTTCGCCCTCGAGCTTTTGGCCGAGCTTCTCCTCCGAAAGCCTGCCGAGCTCCACTGCCTGGCGTTCCAGCCCTTGGTCAAGCCGCAAGAACGTCAGGGCGAGTGAAGCGGAAAACGCAATCGTCGCCGTCGCGAGGACAGCGAGGACCAAACGCGCGCTGAGCGAGGAAAACCGACGCAAGGCAAAATCCTCACTCATTAACGGGCACGCCGCCCATGCTGGAGAGCAACACCTTTGCCTTCACCGTCTTTACATAGGCGATGAACTTGCTTGCTTCGGGTGTCAGCGTGGATTGTTTGTGCACGAACGACACAGTTACAGCGCTCGGATACCCAGCATCGGTCGGATATTTCCCATCGACCTTCAGCACCACAAGTTCCATCTCTAACGGCTTGGTGTACGGACCGAACCCGATGGCACCTTCCACATCCTTCACTGTATCGACCGCTTCCTGGGTCGTGACTGCAGTCTTGGACTTCTCAGTAATACTCAGGTCTTTCCAACCTGGCATGCTCTGTCTCAATACGGTCAACGTGCTATCTGCATCTTCACGGCGGACGACTTTAATCCGCTGATTTTCCCCGCCGAGTTCCTGCCAGTTGGTAATTTTTCCTGCATAGATGTCTGCAAGCTGTCTTGAGGTCACGTTTGTCACGCCGGTCGAACGATGGACGAAAAAAGCCGAAGGCAGACGGAACACAGGTGTTGCGACTAATCCCAGCGTGCGCTCTGATTCAGTCAGAGGCCGCGCCACCCGGGCGATCACCTCTTTGTCGGCTCCCACCGCCGCAAGACCACCTCCCGAGCCGATGCTCGGCGGTACGATAATATGCGTCTGCATTTCCTCGGCAGTGTAAGCCGCACCGAGCGCGCGCACGATCTCGATGCCGTCCCCAGTACCGACCACCGGCAAGTTGTCGGCAAATCCAGTTGTTCCAAGCGCAAAAATTGCGATCGGCGCAAACAGGCCTATCGGTGCGACGCCCTTCATCAAACCTGTCCTTCAACTCGTGAACGGTCCCGAACTGTCCATAACAGTTGCGCCGTAACGGAAGGATGAACGCGGCGAGGCTTTTTGCCACTAAACCGTAGGCAAAATTGCCAAATAAGCTTAGTTGCCGTGACAGATTGCCGACATCGCGCATTCCGCAGAAATGCATTGAGAAGATATTAAGCAAGAATTAGCGCGCTTAGTTACGTTCAGCCATTCTATAAGATCTTTTGCCATTCAATCGATACGTTCGTTTGATTGGGCCAGCACTCAAGTCTTTGATGTGGCCGGTGGCGAGATCTTTGGTGACGTCTTCGATGCGCGACATAACTTTCACTTTCGGCAAGCGTGACCAAGCGGAGATTCCGCGAGCGTCGACTCGCGCCTCTCGACACCTGAACCTCCAGAGCGGTGGAATATCGAAGTCGCACTTTTCGTTTGCTCTGCATTACGTGGCGCTTTCAACTGCCATCTTGATTGGCGGCGTTGCCATCGATACCGCAATTGCGGCAACTGTAAATGTCTCTGCGGCCGAATGGATCAAATCCAATGCCACGCCAGTGGCCTTCACTGCTGCTGTAATAGGCGGCCTCGTCGCGCTGGGGTCGGGTGCACTCGCATTCTTCCGCCGCGCGGGACACGCGGTAGAGGAGGCTCAACGACTTGAAGCCCTCTTCGACGTTCTTGCCGAAGGCATTGCCGTCTGCAGCGGCATGCAGGTCGTTGCCGTCAACACCTCGCTTTGCAATCTGGTTGGAATTCGCTCAAGCGATGCCGGCGATCTGATGATCAGTCATTTCATTCAGGACACCGATGCTATCGACAAACTGCTGTGGAATCGCGCCATCGACCTCGAGACCCAGCTGATGACGCGCGACGGCACCGTGATCGACGTCGAAATTACGGCACGCACAATTAGCTATCGCGGTTCAAACAAACGTCTGCTTGAAATTCGCGATATCCGCGATCGTAAAGAAACGCAGCGGCGCGTTTCGTTTTTAGCCCATCATGACTCCCTCACCGCTTTGCCGAACCGCGAAGCCATGCAGGCCCGGCTGGCTGAATGCATTGAAAGCAGCCTGGAGTCCGACAAGCGTTGCGCGGTCATTTGGATTGACCTCGATCGCTTCAAGGAGATCAACGATATCCACGGCCACGCGATGGGTGACCAGATTTTGCAAGTGGTCGCAGAAAAGCTTCGATTTGAGCTTCCGGCCCACACTTTGATTGCTCGGCTTGGCGGTGACGAATTCGTTGTGCTGTGTGAAGAAGTCCGCGACCGCGAAGAAGCTCGCCTGATCGGACAGCAATTGCGCCGGCTGCTCAACCGTCCCATCACCATCAACGGCATCTCAATGATGGTTGGGGCATCAATTGGTGTGGCTGTTTATCCTGACGACGCGAACAATGCCGATGATTTGCTCAAGAATGCAGATCTTGCGCTTTATCATGCCAAAGCCGCCGGTCGCGCGAAATGTCGCAGCTACACCGAGGCGCTCGGCAACGAAAGACAACGCCGCATCATGTTGAGGGGGCAGTTGCGCACGGCAATCGACAATGGCGAGATCCAAGCCTTCTTTCAGCCGCTGGTGCGCACCCACGACCTCCGTGTGGGCGGATTTGAAGTCCTCGGACGCTGGTTCCATCCTGAGCTTGGATCGGTTCCGCCTCCGGAATTCATTAAGCTCGCTGAAGAAAACGGCCTAATCGATCCTCTTACCGATGTGATCCTTGAGCAGGCAATCGCGGCCGCAAAACATTGGCCCAACAACGTTCGTATTTCGGTGAATATCTCGCCGGTGCAAATCAATAGCGAACTGGTTGATCGAGTCAGGCATATTATTAGTTCCAAGGATTTCGATCCTCGGCGTCTCGAACTCGAAGTGACCGAAGACGTGCTGATTAAGGACTTCGACCAAACTGCAAGCATGTTCGCGCGATTGCGCTCGTTTGGCGTTCAAGTTGCCATGGATGACTTCGGTGCAGGATACACCTCGCTTGGAAACCTGCGGCGATTGAATTTCGATCGGGTCAAAATCGATCGTATTTTCACCGGCGACCTGCCCAATCACCGACGTTCGGCGGCCATTCTCCGCTCGATTCTCGTGCTCGCACGCGAACTCGATCTCGACGTTACTGTCGAAGGCGTCGAGACAAAGGAGCAATTCGATTTCCTATGCGGTGAGGGCTGTAGAGAGGTGCAAGGGTTTCTGTTCAGCCAGCCCAAGCCCTTCAGCGCATTTGCCGACTCCTCAGCTTTGCAATTGGCTCCTTTGGCACCAAAGGCAAATGCAGTCGGGCCGGTCGTCGTGGAAATCGCCCAAGCACGAACAAAGCGTGCGTCCTGATCATACGATCTGGTTTTTGAGCTCGGTTTCGCCGCGCCACAGCCGATCGAGATTCTCAAGCAGAAGATCAATGACGTTGTCCTCATAGCGGCGGGTCTCGCCCGCGCTATGCGGCGTCACCAAGACATTCTCAAACGACCAGAGCGGAGATGTTGCCGGCAGCGGCTCGTCCCAGACGCAATCAAGGGCTGCGCCGGCGATACGCTTGCGCCGTAGCGCCTCGATCAATGCGTCCTCATCCACGACGCGGCCGCGCGCCACATTGATCAGAAAGGCGGAAGCTTTCATCGCTTCGAGCGCCCTGGTTCCAATCAGTTTTTCCGTCTCGCTCGTCAAGGGACATGTCAATGCAATGAAATCAGCCTGAGGAAGCACTTCGAACAAACGATCCTGCGCGACCACCAGATCGGCGACCAATGTTCCGGCCGTCGGGTTACGTTTGGTGCCGATCACACGCATACCAAATGCGCGCGCTAATGCGGCAAGGCGTGAGCCGATGCGGCCCATCCCGGCGATCAGCAAGGTTTTGCCGCCCAATTCGTCCTCCCGCGCGGCAAGATCCGAAACCATGCCCCGCCAGTGCCGGCGCGCCTGATTGTCACGCGCAAGGTGCAACTGCCGGGCCATCGCAAGAATGAGCGCAATGGCATGTTCGGAGACCGCACGCTCGTTTGAGCCTTGTGCGCTCGCGAGGCGGATGCCCTGCGCCCGCAGGTCTTCTTTCGAGTACTGATCGACACCAGCACTGATTGACTGGACGAAGCGCAGCTTCTTGGCCTGGGGGATCAACTCATTACGCCAGAGGCCTGACACCACCACGACATCGGCTTCACCGACCCTTGCAGAGAGCTCCTCAAGTGTTCGAACCTCGAAGTGATCAATTTTAGTATTCCGAAGCACGAACCGCTCGGCCATACGATAAGCGACGTGGGCAAAGCAGATCTTGAGTTGCTCCCGCGGTGCAATAACAGCTTTGTGCATGATTCCTGACTGAGATGATGTTGAGAGGGGTGGTTGCCGTCCAGGCTGAGGCAAGCAACTAACCTGAAGCGCCCGCTATGTTATGACAGAATCCGGCCAGCTCACAAAAACCGGTCTGCCCCCCCTTTGATTTATTGTGGCCGCATCTTAAAGTTGTTGCTTGAAGGAATCATCGGCTGCGAGGTCACATCAATGGCATGGCGAGTTTTCCGATGGGCTGCGATCGCAGGCGCGCTGCTGCAAGTCTCTTGCGCCGGCGTTTCGGGCATTGCGAGCAACGATACTGGCGGCATCATCCCTTGGTCACCTGAGACCGAACGTGCCGCGTTCGACATCGCGGCCAGCCGCTGCGCGCCTTATCAGAAGTATGCCAGGATCAACAGCATCCATCGGCATCCAGGCGACTACATCAGCTTCTCTTGCGTCTGGAGCCCCCACGCACGGCCCTAGACTCGCGGCTCTGATGGCAAGACGTGCGCAATAACGATTTCGTTCTCGCTCTCTTGCAATTTGCTGCTGCGCTGGTCGCGCAGCATCTATCTGCATTGCCGATCTTCAACCCATAAAAAAATCCACCGGGTACAATTGCACCCGGCGGATTCTTTTGGATCAATGAGGGCTGAGCCTTCAGCGCTGACTATCTGCGCCTAAGGCACAGACCAGCCCCTTAGATCGCTTCCTTGAGTTCCTTGGCGGCGCGGAACGCGACTTTCTTGCTCGCCTTGATCTTGATCGCTTCGCCTGTTGCCGGGTTGCGGCCCATGCGTGCGGCGCGTTTGCGGACCTGGAAAATTCCAAGGCCGACGAGACGAATGCGATCGCCTTTCTTGAGGTGCTTCACGAGAAGCGAGACCATGTCGCCGAGAATCGCCTCAGCTTGCTTCTTCGGAACCTCGTGCTCCTCGGCAAGGTTTGCCGCAATGTGCTTGAGGGTGACAGTCGCAGGCGTTCCAGGTTTTTTAGCCATAGCAATAAGACTCCTTGATTTAGAACCACACGGCGTTTGCAGCCGTCGAATCAACCAATGCTGCATAAATACAGGATTTTGCTTTGCTCGGCCAAGCCGAAATGCCTCTGCCATCGATAAAACTTGTCGGTCTGTTGTTACAAAGCCGCAATTCCCAGGGGGAAAATGATTCTGCATCGCGGCGAATCTTATTCGTCCGCACCCGAGCATTTCTGCGCAATTTGAGTAAAATTGCGACATTGCAAGGCTTTATGGGGATCTATCGATCATGTCATCTGCAATCAAAGCCCTCTTTTTCGATGTCTTCGGCACGCTGGTGGATTGGCGCAGTTCAATCGCGCGCGACGCCGAAACGATCCTGATACCGCTTGGCTATTCGCTTGATTGGTCGGCTTTTGCCGATGCATGGCGCGACGAATATCAGCCCGGCATGGAGGACGTACGTTCGGGGCGCATCCCATTCTGCAAGCTCGATGTGCTGCATCGGCATAACCTGGAACGTATTCTGCCGCGCTTCGGACTGGAGGGCCTTACAGAAACGACGCGGCAACAGCTCAATCTCGCGTGGCATCGGCTCGATGCTTGGCCTGATGTTCCGGAAGGTCTTGCGTCATTGAGGCAACGCTTTCTGGTTGCGCCGGTATCGAACGGCAACATTTCGCTGATGGTT